>CAXBJE010000007.1:0-21587 GCA_963975525.1 uncultured Owenweeksia sp.
CAGGTAATTGTTTCTTCCTACACTCCTGATGTACAGAAGAACACGAGCCTGCAGATTGTCTCACTTCCTGCAAAGGAAATAAGACAACTGGGATCATTTAACCTTACGGATGCTCTGGTGAAAATACCGGGTGTAGATCAGCTTAGTACTGGTATTGGTATTTCAAAACCAGTAATACGTGGGCTTTACGGCCATCGGATATTGATCCTGTTCTCTGGCTTGCGCTTTGACAACCAGCAATGGCAGGATGAGCACGGGCTTGGGCTTAGCAATATTGGTGTGGATAGAGTTGAAGTGATAAAAGGTCCTCTGTCCATGCTATACGGCACCAGCGCCAATGGCGGTGTTATCAATATTATTGAGGAGGCCAAACCTGCATTAGGAAACAGCGAAACAGACTTTGGTTTTGAGCTGCACTCCAACACAGGTGGTGGAATGCTCAATATTGGCCATAACGTGAATTACGGTAACCGCTGGTATCGACTTCGTGTGGGTATGGAAAACCATGCTGACTATAGCGATGGAAACAATGACCGCGTGCTGAACAGCAGGTTTAATGGTTACTACTTTAAAGGCAGTTATGGCTTTAGCAAAAAGCGCTGGCGATCTGAAAATCACTATAATTTTTCATACAACAATTATGGTTTCATTTTTAGTGACATCAGCCACTTTTTTGAACCTGATTACCGCTGGACACGCGCCATGAATGGGCCGCACCACATTGTGATGCTCAACATTATGAGCTCGGTAAATACTATTCGTCTGCAAAATTCACTTTTGAAGCTGAATGTTGGGATTCAATCCAACTACCGCGCAGAAGATGAAGGTGGTGATGAGCTGAGCCTGATTATGCATTTGCTGAGTGGGCAGTATTCGTTGAAATGGGAAAAGCAATTGAGCAAAAACCTTGATTTGGTGATTGCCAACAACACTACCCTGGAGGATAACACCAACTATGGCAAGCGCGTAATTGTGCCCGATGCCCACATGGCAGAAAGCAACCTGAGCGCCTACCTAAAGCAAAGGCGGGGACGTACCCTTTTTGAGTATGGCCTTGGTGGTGGTTTCCGCTACATCAATGCGTTGCCAACTAAGACCGTTAACTCTGAGGAAAAGGAGATCAACCCCTTTGAGCAAACGCGAACCTTTGCCAACGGAATGCTGGGGCTTACCCATAATCCCACCCAAAAGTGGAATTTAAAGGCCAACCTGGCAACCGGGGTACGGGCACCTAATCTGGCGGAGTTATCATCCAACGGTTTGCATGAAGGTATTTATACCTATGAAATTGGTAACCCTGAAATGGCCAATGAGCAAAACCTGAACAGCGAACTGGGAATGGATTTTTCCGGTAAGGTGTTCCAGTTTGGCGTGTCGGCATTTTACAACCTGTTTCATAACTACATCTACCTGCAACCTACGGATGAGGAATGGTTCGGCTTTCCGGTGTATCGCTTTACGCAGCATGATGCCCGCATTTATGGTGGTGAGGCCAATATTGGTTTAACGCCACCTGCGGTGAAAGGGCTACAGCTTTCTTTGGGCTTTTCGGGTTTGGTGGGAGTGCTCAGTAATGGCACCTACCTGCCCTTTATGCCGGCCCAAAAGCTGAAGCCCGAAATCCGGTATGAAACCCGAAATGCGAAAAAAGAACGATCATTTTATGTGTTTGCCAACAGCAGCATTGTAAATGCCCAAAAGCTGGAGAACCCCGAGGAGACTGAAACCCCCGGATACACAGTTGTAAATGCCGGTGCCGGATTTGAAATCCCTGGTAAAAGGTTGGTTTATAACCTCAGCCTTACGGCCAACAACCTGCTGAATGAGGCCTACTATGATCATCTTTCGCGCCTCAAACCTTATGGCCTGCTCAATATTGGGCGGGACATTTCAATTAATTTAAAAATCAATTATTTAACAAAAATTCAAAAATGAAAACTGTAATAAAATCAATAGTAGTAATGAGTATGCTGGCCCTTGTATTTACATCCTGCAAAAAGGAAGATGGCGAAGGTGAGCTAAAGATTTCCTTTAAAAGTGGCGCCACCTACACCAGTGAAGACAAGGCTTTGCTTGCCGGAACTGTGGTAACCATTGGTGTGGAAGCCGAAACCGAGAAGGCCAAGGACCCCATTATAAGATTCAATATTTCAGAATCTGTAGATGGTGCCGCTGCCAGCACGGTTTATACCGAAAACCTGGAAACCACGGACTATCAACACGACTACACCTTTACGTTGGATTCCATTTCAGGAACACAGCATAAGTTCACCTTTACGGTAACCAACCGTGATGGCTTTAATGCGCAAAAGAGCCTGACCGTATCAGTGCAGTAGAATCTTAATATGGTATGATAAGAGGGGAGGCGGGGAAACCTGTCTCCTTTTTTTGTTTCTGATCTCTTTGTGTTAATTGTACTACACCTTATTCTTTTTCTCATATTTGACACATGGAAATAATGAGAATTGACTTTACAAATTCGTTAGATTGATATTTTAAATGAAAGAAAACTTGCTTATACTCTTTCTTTTAACTGCACTGCCATTGTTCTCTCAAAAAGAAGGCGAAATCTGGTATTTTGGAGAAAATGCGGGTATGAGCTTTAATAGTGTGAAACCTGTGGCTTTAACGGATGGAACTCTCAATACCTCAGAAGGTTGTGCTTCAATTTGTGACTCAAACGGAATGTTACTTTTTTATACTGATGGAACCAAAGTTTGGAATAGAAGTCACCAATTAATGCCAAATGGTAATGGTTTAAATGGCAATCCAAGCACTACTCAATCAGCCATCATAGTTCAATGTCCTAGCACCAATTCAAAATATTACGTTTTTACAGTAGATAAAGAGGCTGGTCCAAATGGACTCAACTATTCCGAGATTGATATGGATTTGCAAGGTGGTTCTGGAGATGTGACCTCGAAGAAAAACATTCCCATCCTCACACCCATTTGCGAAAAAGTAACAGCAATTAAACATGGTAATAATATTGATTGGTGGATAGTAACTCACTTACATAATTCCAATACTTTCAATTGCTTTTTACTTAATTCATCCGGAATTAGCTCGACTCCTATATTAAGTAGTGTTGGCAATGTTTTAACTAACCACCCCCTAAGCACAATTGGATATTTAAAAGCATCCTTAGATGGAAGTAAAATCGCAATTGCAAACACACATGAAGGTAATGTAGAAGTTTTTGACTTTGACAAAAACACTGGAAAATTAAGCAACCCTTTAAACTTAAATCATTTACCTAAAGGCGTCTATGGAATTGAATTTTCGCCTAATAGTAAACTCCTGTACGCTTCTGAAAATGGAAATTACATAGAACTTTTTCAGTATAATCTTCTTGCCGGTTCAGACTCTGCAGTTGTAAATTCAAAGATAAAGGTCGGAAATACCCGAGGACATGGAGCACTACAGATTGCTCCAGACGGTAGGATTTATCAAGCTCGTGGCGGATCGGCCTATCTCGGTGTAATAAAATATCCTAATAAAAGGGGGTTGTCTTGCAATTTTGTTTCTGATGGTTTCTGGCTTAATGGGAAAAAATCCATACTTGGTTTACCAAATTTCCCCAATGCAACTTTTGATTTTAAGAAGGATATTACTGCTGTTAATTTATGTTTTGAAGATTCTACCTTATTTGGTTTTTTGTCTAATTACCTTGTCGATTCAGTTTTGTGGATTTTTGACGACCCTTTAACCGGAGTTTATAATATTTCAAATGAAACACAACCATCTCACATGTTTTCAAAACCCGGTGTTTACAACGTAAGATTAATAACGTATTCCGAAAGCATCATTGACACAACATTCAAGCTCATCACAATAAATAGCATACCCTTGATAGACTTAGGAAGCGATGTTAATCTGTGCTTTAGTAAAGCAACAACATTGGACGCCTCTTTAACAAATGCAACCTATCTATGGCAAAACAACAGCACTATGTCATCCATTGAGGTTTCAACTCCAGGAAAGTACTGGGTTACTGTTAATGTGAACAACTGTATAGCTACTGATACCATTTATGTATTTAAAGATTCGTGTGAAGTCCGCCTTAAACTACCCAACGTCTTCACTCCCAACGCTGATGGAGCGAATGATTTATTTATACCTATTGAAAGCTATGGCATAGCCAGCATGAACACATCTATTTACTCTCGATGGGGAAATCTGGTATTTAAATCTTCAAATGGGGAAATAGAATGGGATGGAGGGAACCTAAGTGAAGGCACCTATTTTTGGATTATTCACTATTTAAATTATGATAATATCCCGCATACCCTGAATGGAACCGTAACAATTGCAAGGTAAAAAAGTACCCCACCAATGAAAATCACCCGGCCAACTATTCTAGCCTCTATAGGTCATACTGTACCAAAACCGTTACTGAAAAAACCGCCCCGGTTTCCCGAAGCGGTTTCCACTGTTTAACCCTAAAACCAACTGAAAAGCCTTTACCAACCACCGCCAAGCGCCTGGTACATCTGTACAAAGGCACTCATTTGCTGCTGCTTGGTTTCTATAAGATCAAACCTCGATTCCAGGGCATCGCGCTGCGTAAGCAACACTTCCATGTAATCTGCCCGGGCCGAGCTAAATAGCGTATTGGATATATCCACAGATTCGGTAAGCGCCTCCACTTCCTGTTGCTTCAGGTCGTAGCTCTTTTTCATATTTCCGATTTTGGAAAGTTGATTGGCCACTTCGATGTAGGCATTTAAAATAGTGCGCTCATAATTGTACACCGCTTGTATTTGAGCGGCATTAGCGCTGTAATACTGTGCTTTTATGGCATTCCTGTTAATGAGCGGGGCCGTTAAATCTCCGGCCAAAGAATACAACAATGACTGTGGCGTTTGCACAAGATAAGTGGGGTTAAAAGCCTGAAGGCCTACACCGGCAGCAATATCAAGTGAGGGGTAAAACTGCGCTTTGGCCACTTTTACATCAAGTTTGGCGGCTACCAAATCCAGTTCGGCCTGCCTTATATCAGGCCGGTTTGCCAACAGTTGTGACGGAATACCAGCATATATGGTATCCGGCACCAGACTTATAAAATTGGTGTAATCTCTAGCAATGGGCTGAGGGTACCTCCCCAACAAAAAATTAATCCGGTTTTCGGTTTCGGTAATTTCCTGCTGAATGCTGTATTGCAAACCTTTGGTGTTGAGTACCTGGGCTTCAAAACGGGTAACAGCCAATTGGGTAACCCGTGCCGATTGCTTTTGCAGCTTCACAATCTCCAAAGCGTTGCTTTGTATTTCAATGTTCTGCTTTACAATTTCCAGCTCATTATCCAGCGCCAGCAACTCGTAATAGGAGTTTGCAATTTCGGCCACAAGGTGGGTAACCATAAAGTTCTTCCCCTCAATGCTGCCCAGATATTTTGCCACGGCAGATTTTTTGGCATTGCGGAGTTTGCGCCAAATATCCACTTCCCACGAGGCTACGGCCCCCACCATATAATCGCCCAACGGCTCAGGAAACTCCTTACCGGGCTCAATATCAGTAGTAGCCTCCAGCGCACCATTGCGGGTATAGCGGCCCACTTTGTCTACCCCTGCACCGGCCTTTAAGCCTACGGAAGGCAGGTACTCCCCTTTCCTGGCTCTCACTTCGTTTCGGGCAATTTCAATCTCCTGTAAAGTGATATTAAGCTCCTGATTGTTTTTCAGGGCAGTATCAATCAGCGCATTCAGGTATGGGTCCGTAAAGTACTCCTTCCACTGTACCCGGGCGGTATTTACAGTGTCCTGAGAGTTGGCATAACTCTCAGGCATATTGATATTAGCGGTTTTGGTGGCTACATCAAAGGTTTTACATCCCGTAAGGGCAAATAACACAAGGGCCACACTTATTCCAAAATAATGGGTTCTTTTAAACATGTTTTGCAGTTTCATCAGTTACCGTTATTAGTATTTCCCCTTTTCATCCTCCTGCGCATCAGCTTCATCATTACTTTCATTCTTCGCAGATTATTAGACGATTTTGCATCCATCTGTGGGCGCACCATACTTTCGGTTAAGGAGCTTTCGTCTTCAAATTCAATAAGCTTACGGCCATCGGCCATGTTGCCAAAAATGAAGTACAGCCCCGGTACAATGATTACTCCGAAAATGGTTCCGAAAAGCATACCACCCATGGCCGAAGCCCCAATAGTGCGGTTACCTATGGCCCCTGCACCGCTGGCGATTATCAGTGGAATCAGTCCTGCGATAAAGGCGAAGGAAGTCATGAGAATAGGCCGGAAACGAACTTTGGCACCTTCAATGGCCGCATCAAGAATGCTTGCGCCCTGTTGCCGCTTTTGCACAGCAAACTCAACAATAAGTACTGCGTTTTTACCCAAAAGCCCCACAAGCATTATCAGCCCTATTTGGGCGTAAATGTCATTATCGAGCCCCATGAGCTTTAACAGCAGAAAAGAGCCAAACACCCCTACAGGCAGCGAAAAGACTACCGCCAATGGAATAATAAAACTTTCATATTGGGCGGCCAACACCAAATACACAAACACCAGTACAATTATGAAAATGTAAAGTGCCTCGTTTCCCCGATTCGACTCATCATACGAAAGCCCCTCCCAGGCAATATCATAGCCCTTTGGTAATGTTTCGCTGGCTACTTCCCTTATGGCCTGTATGGCATCAGCCGTGGTGTAGCCTTTGGCAGGAAGCCCCCTGATGGCTGCCGAATTGTACATATTAAAACGGGTAACCTCATTGGGGCCCTGTGTTTTCTTCATCCTCATAAAAGCCGAGTAAGGCACCATTTCGCCATGATCGTTTTTCACAAAGAGGTTAAGGATATCCGATGGCAATCGTCTAAACTTGGGATCAGACTGCACATAAACCTTAAAAAAGCGCCCGAACTTGATAAAGCCCTGCTCATAGGTACTGCCAATCATAATGTTCAGGTTTTCCATGGCGTGGCCAATGGAAACGCCCTTTTGCATGGCCAGGTCGTTATCAATCTCCAATTCATACTGAGGGTAGTTGGCCGCAAAAAAGGTGAACAGCCCTGCCAGCTCCTTGCGTTTGCCAAGGTCATCCATAAACTTCTTGTTGATCCGGTCAAACTCCTGATAATCCGTGCTGGCGTGTTTTTCAAGCAAACGCATGGAAAAACCACCGGAAGAACCAAACCCTGGAATGGCGGGGGGTTCAAAGAATTCGATAACCGCCCCAAGCCCTTTGGACTCCTCTTCCAGCTCTTCCATAATTTCCTTTACGGTATGCTTGCGATCGCCCCATGGCTTTAGGTTAATGAGGCAGGTACCGGCATTGGAGCCGCGCCCTTCCGTCATAATCTCATATCCCGCCAGGGAAGAAACCGACTCCACACCATCTACCTCTTCACAAATCTTTTGCAGTTGCTGAGACACCTTATTGGTCCGCTCCAAAGTGGCTCCTGGTGGCGTTTGAATAATAGCGTAAATCGTTCCCTGGTCTTCACTGGGGATAAAACCAGAGGGGAGAATTTCACTTTCAAAAACAATCCCGGCACCAAAAACCAGCAGAATTATCCAGGTAAGCCATTTGCGGCTTACCATCCTTTTTAAAAGAGCCACATACCTTCCTGTTACCTTCTCAAATCCGCTATTGAAGCCATCCAGGGCTCTTGTAAGTAGATTTTTCTTCCTGGCTTTACCATGATTGTTTTTCAACAACATGGCGCATAGCACCGGAGTAAGAGTAAGCGCTATAATGGCCGATATAACTATGGAGCTGGCCATAGTTATGGAAAACTGCCGATAGAAAGTACCCACAGGACCGCTCATAAATGAGATGGGCAGGAACACCGAAACCATAACTGCTGTAATGGCAATGATTGCCCCACTGATTTCGCCCATTACCTTTTTTACAGCCTGATATGGCGTTAAATGTGGCTTTTCCTCCATCTTAGCATGCACGGCCTCCACTACCACAATGGCATCATCTACCACAATACCAATAGCCAATACCAGCGCAAACAGGGTAACGAGGTTGATGGAAAGGCCAAAAAACTGAATCACAAAAAAGGCCCCGACCAAAGAAACAGGAACGGCCAAAATCGGAATCAAAGTAGAACGCCAGTCACCAAGAAATACGAAAACCACCAATGCCACCAAAATAAAGGCATCCCTTAAGGTGTGGATTACCTGCTCAATGGAGGCATCCAAAAACTGCGATACATCATAGCTTATCTGGTAATCCATTCCGGGAGGAAAACTGGCCTTCATTTCTTCAAGTGTGGCTTTTACCTCATCAATTACCTCACTGGCATTACTGCCATAGTTTTGCTTAAGCACGATGGCGGCAGAAGGATGCCCATCCAGATTGGAATAAATGTCGAAAAACTCACTGCCCAGCTCGGCTTTACCAATATCCCTAAGGCGGATACTTTCGCCCTCGGCATTGGCTCGGATGATTACATTTTCATATTGCTCGGGTTCATTGTAGCGGCCTTTATAGGTCAATACGTACTCCAATGATTGCGCGGCAATACCTGAGCTTTGCCCAATCCTGCCTGGCCTTCCCACAATACTTTGTTCGCCTAGCGCTTCCATCACTTCTTCTACTGAAATGTTATAGGCCCGCATCCTATCCGGGTTTAACCAAATGCGCATGGCATAAGTGCGGCTACCTAAAATCTGCGACCTTGCCACCCCTTTTATCCTGTTTATCTCAGGAATCATATTTACGCTGGCGTAGTTGTACAAAAACTTCTCATCCATGCTTTCGCTTTCGGAATAGAGGTTTACGTACATCAGCATACTTGGTTGAATGGGCGTAATCACCACACCTTCGCGCTGAACCAATTCGGGCAAAAGCGGCATTACCTGATCTACTCTTGTCTTTACCCGTATCACCGCCTGATTTGGGTCAGTGCCCGGTTCAAAAATCACATTAATGGTGGCCTCACCTGCACTTGTGGCATCGGTAGAAATGTACCTCATATCCTGAACCCCATTGATGGAATTTTCAAGCGTAATGAGTGTGGACTTAACCAATACATCGGCACTGGCACCAGGGTAAGCAATAAAAATACTTACGGTGGTGGGCGCAATTTGAGGGAACTGTGAAATGGGTAATTTCTTAATCGCTAGGGTTCCCACAAAAACTATGATGATGGAAATAACAATGGCGAATACTGGTCTGTGTATGAACTTGCTGAACATAACTTTAATATTTTTTGGTTGATGTTATTCAGCGTACAGACTCAAATCTGAAATAGCAGCTGCAGGCTCCACAAAATGATATTCGATCTTGTCCTTTTCCCTTACCAGTCGTAGGCCTTCGAGCAAAATCTTATCGCCTTCTGCAAGGCCACTGGCCACCACATAAATGTGTGGCAACTCCGCAGCTATGGTTATTTCCCTCGATCCAACTACATTGTCCTTATCTATTACATACACGTACTTTTTATCAAGAATTTCGAAAGTGGCTTTTTGTGGAATGAGCATGGCATTTTGCAGTGCTTCGGTTAAAATAACATTTCCGGTTTCACCATGGCGAAGCAGGCCTTTGGGGTTTGGGAAGGTGGCCCTGAAGGCTATGTTTCCAGTTTCATTATTAAAGTCGGCTTCTATGGTTTTTACCACACCCGGATAGGCAAATGGCTTGTTGTTGGCCATCATCAGCTGTACCTCCAGCGGCTCGCCTGAACTCACCTCCTCTTTATATTCCAGATATTCTGCCTCCGGCACATTAAAGTACACCCACATTTCGCTGTTATCCGAAAGATTGGTGAGCAACTCGCCTTCATCCACAAGGCTACCCAGCCTTACATGAAAGCGGTCTATAATTCCATCAAAAGGTGCCCTAATTTCAGTAAACTGAAGGTGGACATTGGCCAGCGCCAACTCCGCATTGGCCTTGGCAAATTTGGCTTTAGCCATGGCCAGCTCATTGGGAGCCACCACATTTTTATCGGCCAGTTGCCTTGTATTCTGATATTCTATCTCTGCAAAGTCAGCTTCGGCCTTGGCGCGTTGTTGCTCAGCCTGGTAAAGCTTAGGCATAATTTGAAACAGGAGTTGGCCTTTTTTTACAAACTGGCCTTCATCAACATAAATCTTCTCCAGATACCCCCTTTCCTGAGCCCTTAGCTCAATATGTTGGATGGAGTGAATCTGACTTACATATTCTTTGGTAATTGAGGTGTCCATCCTCAAAGGGCTGGTTACTAAAAATTTGGTTTGTTCATGTTTTTCTTCATGGCCATGTTTACAGCTTGTTTGAAACAACAAGGCACATAAACCTGCCATAGCGAGCATTTTTTTCATGTTAACATTGCCCCTTAGGGCGATTTATTGGAAATAATTGTTTGAGAGATGTGCATGGAAATGCACGGAAAATGGGTTCTGCTTAGGGCAGAAGTAAACAGGCTATAAACTCACTTTGAAATAAGTGATGTTAATGTGGCCCGTTAAAAACTTAAATCAAATCCGGATAACGCGGAGTTTGATAAACAGTGAACTGTAGGATGTAAAAAAGAAAAAATGTCTCCTGAATTTTTGAGCCAGACTGGCGTCACGGAGAAACAGCCCAAGGAAGGCCGCGAGTAAAATTTGAGCAAATACACCGGTAGCGGCAAAAACCTTTGAAGTTGCGTCAACCTCGTTCTCTTCCACCTCTATTTCGGTAGCTTCAATTTGTAGCTCAGGAAAATGATGTTGGGAAGACGGAACGGAAATAAAAGTGCGATCAGATTGAGGGAGACCATACTCACTATATTGAGTCTGGTCGGGACTTTCATTATAAGAAAGCTCGGCAAAATTATGGTCAGAAAGAGCGCTTAGGTTTAGAAAGCAACTCAGGAAGATAATCCAAATCGAAAGGAAATACTTCACGACACCTTTTGAAATTAGGCGGCAAAAGTATGTTGAGTAAATGGCCTGCGCAAGTACCTGAACATTAAATGTTTGTTAACTACAAAAAGTGAGACGACAGCGTAGTCCCATTCTTTCTTTTACAAGTTAAACTAGGAACAATGTCTTGCCAATTCCGTTAATAAGGTTGTATTAACAAAGAAATAATTATGAAAATCTCAAAATTAATATTGGCTCTGGCTTTCTGTTTTGCAGGGGTTATGAGCTATGCTCAAGACAAGCCAAAAAAAATGAAATCCACTGAAACCAAGCAAAAAGTTCTTCAGGAGGATAAGGCTACCGAGGAAGCTCCGGTAATGGAGCAAGAAAAACCACAGGGACCGAAAAAAATAGCTATTGAACCAGCCGAACTCCCAAAAGAGGTACATGAGGAAGTTTTAAAAAGCTACTACAACGGAGAAATTACCCAAGCCTACAAGTTGATGAAAGATGGAAAACTAACTGGCTACCTTGCGGAAGTGCAGCATGGACCGGAAAAGTGGACATTAGAATTTGACAAAACTGGTAATATCTTAAATAAGATAATTCCGAATTAGTATATGTTGTACTCATTCGGACTCAAAAAATCCTGGGATTATAATTCTCAGGATTTTTTCCTTTTATAGGCCTGTACACCTCCTGTATGTAAGTCATGTCCTTTTCAAAATCACCGGAAGGGTAAAATACATCGGCCACACCAGCCTCCTTTTTTTCGTAATCCAAATACCCAAGGCTAATAGGCACATTGGCTTCCATCGCAATTCTATAAAAACCGGTTCTCCACTTCTCCACCCACTTTCGGGTTCCTTCCGCTGGCACCAGCACCACAAGTTCATTGGTTTCCTTTAACCTGTCAATGGCATAATCCGTTAAGCCGTTTTTTGCCTTTGAGCGATCTACTCCCAATGCTCCCAGTGCCTTAAAGATGAACCCCAATGGGCCTTTGGTATAATTATCCTTTATAAAAAACTTTACATCAACGCCCATCACCCAAAAGGTGGAAATTGCAATGGGAAAATCCCAGTTTGTAGTGTGCGGAGCAGCAACCATTACGCAATGCTTCATTTCCGGAGAAACCTTTACAGTGCATTTCCAACCCAGCACTTTAAGAATCAAGCCGCCTAAAAATTTCTTCAATGGAGTATTATTTGCGGTAAATGTAAGCACATTGCCCAATTGAGCCGTCACCGCACCACTTGGTTGACTTGGCATAAAAAATGTGCTGAACCAGTTTCCAAAACTAAAATACCTGATTATGCGCTCCGCTTACTTTCTATCTTTCTGTCTGGTTTTCACCATCACACTAAATGGCCAAACCAAGCTTATAGCTCACAAAAGCCATAGCGGCAATGCGGCCAACTTCAGCAAAGCCTATTCACAAAACTTGTTTGACATGCCAAACTCAAACTTTGGTGAAGCTCCCCGTAGGTTTGTCTATAACGTGTGTTTAGACAGTGTTGAGCATGTTTCGGATAGCGTAGCCATAATGTTTACCAGCCACTGCAATTTATCAGGTAACACCGCACCTCAGCAATACTGGAAACCCGGAGCAGACACTGCAAAACATCACCACCTGTTTTCAGGAGATTACTCCATGGAGGAAATAAAGTGGGAACTGAAAAACGAGTACTACTTTGAAAATGACATTGAAACCGTGAAGTTTATCGGGTTTGAAGGCTATAGAGAAAAGAAGAATTCTGTACTGCCCATAGTTCCAACCAGCCCTAATAATCAAACGCCTTTTGGAAACCAGCCTCTTATCCTAATAGTAGGTTTACTATCTCTTTCAGCTTTCGCGGGATGGCTTTCTCACCGTTTTCAAGTTCGCAGCATTTCCTAATCAGGTATCACTCATTTGAAGTCTATCGCTAAAAACTTCGTCCAGCTATTTTTCCTGTTAGGGATTATTTTCATTCCGCTACAGCTATATCTTTTGCCAGGCCAAAGCCAATGGGCAAATTGGGTGTTTGATGGCATCATTACATTTTTAGCGGCAGCATTTGGAATGAAGCTATCAGTTCTTACAGTCAGCTCAGATTCTACTTCGCTTTATCTTCTGATGTTGATACTGGTCTTTGTCGCTTTTGCTTTCTCCATTTTACTTCATTGCTGGAGTTGGTGGCGTAAACATCAATCGCAAATCACGGCACATTTAAACACCCTGTTTTCATTTTATCTGGTGTTTAGGTTATTCAGCTACGGGCTTGATAAGGTGTTTAAAAGCCAATTCTATTTACCTGAACCAAACCTGCTATATACCCCTTTAGGTCAACTATCTAAAGACATTTTGTACTGGAGTACCATTGGCAGCTCGTATTCCTATAATCTGGTGGTGGGTAGTTTTGAGTGCCTTGCTGGTTTGCTCCTCCTTTTCAGGAAAACCAGAAATCTGGGTTTAGTGTTAGCCCTACTAGCCTTTGGCCAGATTGTGCTCATCAACTTTAGTTTTGATATCTCGGTAAAGGTTCTAAGCACATTTCTATTTACTCTAACCCTCTACTTGGTTACACCCTTTTTTATCAGGATTTCTCGACTCTTGAAAAATAGAATTCAAGAAAATCCAGACCCGGGAATTCAAACCGGTAAAACGGTTCGGGTTGCTCTGTTAACTTTCCTGATAGGCTTTGTGGGTATTGAAGTAATATACAGGCAGTACAACAGTCAAGGGTTTAATGACGATTATTCCAGACGTCCTTACTTGCATGGAGCCTACGTACTTCAAAGCCCAGCTGGCCTTCCATTTCTGCTCAACACAAATCCTGTAAAGCGATTTTTTGTCCACCGCAGTGGATACATGATTTTTCAACATACTGATGCACAACTTCAGGATTTAGGATTACGAGTTGACTCGATTGGCAACAAATTATGGCTAACCGATTATGATGGAAAAACGATTCCAATAAGCTTCAGCTATAATCCACAGGATAGCGTTTTGACACTTCAAACCATTTCAGCAGATAGCTCTAAAACCATTATTGGAAAAGCCCAGAACTGGAAAAAACTTCCTCTTCTAAAAAATGATTTCCATTGGACGGTGGACGGAATTTAAGGCTGGATTAATAACCAGATATATGATTACCTCTGTGGGTGAATTTTACTTTAGCTTTACCCGCTTAACAACTAAGTAAATGTTGGACAAACTGAAAGTATTGACCGGTGGTGATAAAAATGAAATGCAGCGCCACATTGACTCCTATATAGGGAGTATGACTGGGAGGGTGAACACCTTAAAAAATGCCCTTGAGGAAGAGAGCTATCATGATATAGGTCAAGTTGTTAAGAATGTCAAATTTCAGTTAGAAACCATGGGCTTTGATGATTTATGGAAACTGGCCAACCATATAGAAAGAGGCGTAAATAAGGTGTACTCCAAAGAAATGGCCAAGGAACATACGCTGGAATTTATTAAAGACCTTGAAGAATCAATTAACAAACTGGAGAAGATAAAGCTCTAACCTTAATCTCTGGTTACCCCGCAAAGTATTCATCCTTAAACCCAATGAGGTAAACTTTTTCCTTGGCGCGAGTTAAAGCCGTATAGAGCCATCTCAGGTAATCCAAATCAATTTCACCCGTAGGCAGCCAGGGCTGCTCTATAAATACGTTGTTCCATTGTCCACCCTGAGCTTTATGGCAGGTTATGGCATAGGCAAACTTTACCTGCAACGCATTGAAATATGGGTTCTTCTGTACCTCCTGGTGGCGTCTGTATTTTTGTGGAATGTCTTGATAATCCTCTAAAACTTTTTGGTACAGAAGCTTTGAATCTTCCCACGTAAGTGAGGGAGAAGGCAGATTAAGTACATCTAATAAGAGCATTGTTTCAAATGGCTTTTCGTCCGGGTAATCCACCATCTGCACCTTTACCCTGGCAAAACGATACCCGTAAAGTTCTTTGTATTCATAAATCTGAAGGAGTTCAATAATATCGCCATTGGCGATAAACCCGGCCTTTGAACCATCTTCAAGCCAGAAGTAGTTGTTTTTTACCACCATCAAAAAATCACCGGCAGATATTTCATCCTCCTGCCAAAGGATGCGCGCCCGGATTTGCTGATTATACAAACCCGCTCTTTTATTTGACCTTACAATCACAGTGGTTCCTTCCCTACCTACATCCCTAAAGGAATCATTGAGCGCGTCTTCCACTTCAAAGCCTTCCACCAAGCGGATAACCTCTTTTCCTATTTCAAAATGTGGAGTTGAAAAATCATTTTCAAGCTGCTTAGCTCTAAGGTCTGTGGCATTCTTTAGTATTTGTGATTCGCCCAATTGGCGCATAACCTCAGTCATTTCCACCTCAATGGATTCATGCCTGTAATGCACGCCCAAATAGCTACCATCAAGGGCCGGGCTTTGGTCTGAACCAACCGGAGGAAGCTGCGCTACATCTCCCACCAACATCACTTTACAGTTTACTCCGCTCTTTACAAAATCAAGTAAATCCTTTAGTAAACTGCCAGAGGCCAGCGATGGGTCAGAACCTGCGTCATTTATCATAGAAGCCTCATCCACAATATAGATTGTATTTACAGCTTTATTCTCCCGTAAATTAAACACTGCCCTTCCTCCTGTATCCTTCTTGGGCCGATAGATGTATTTATGAATAGTGAATGCCGCCTTACCCGTGTATTGGCTCATAACTTTGGCCGCGCGGCCGGTGGGAGCTAGCAACATTGTTTTGCGCTTATAGGTTGGAAGGGTTTTTACCAAAGTCTTAATCAAAGTGGTTTTACCCGTACCCGCATATCCCTTTAACAGGAAAACTTCGCTAGCATTTGTGGAAAGGCAAAACCCCGAAAGCCCCTTT
The DNA here is from genome assembly GCA_963975525.1 of uncultured Owenweeksia sp. GTDB lineage: Bacteria > Bacteroidota > Bacteroidia > Flavobacteriales > Schleiferiaceae > Owenweeksia. The sequence goes on from CAXBJE010000007.1 coordinate 15,672, forward strand.
AATGCCGCCCGTTGATCATTTGTAGGTTCAAACCCAAAGTTCCTTATCAGTTCAGATTCCAGACGTCTTGTGTTGCTGATTTCCATCGCCTAAAAGTACTGTGATTATGATGCTCAGAAAACAATTTTGCCAATGAAAAAAAGTTGTAGTTTTGCGCGTGTCACAATAATAAATCCGCTGCAAACACTATGACTTCAACGGTTTCTACAGTAATAAAAGTTGTTCTTCTAATCGCCATAGTTGGCCTTAGCTATTTTCTTTACGAAATTATTCAAGAGCCAATTCGCTACGAAAATATTAAGGAGAAAAGGTATACCCTTACTAAAGAGCGTTTGGAGCAAATACGTGATGTACAAAAAGTTTACAGATCTGAGTACAACCAATTTGCCAAGGACTTTAACACACTGATTGCATTTGTTGATACAGGTAAGCAATCAATAGTTGAAAGAAAGGATTCGAGCTTTAAGTGGATTGACCCTAAGTTTTTGGTGGAAACCATGAAGGATACTATAATCATTAGAGTTATCGGATTTAGGAGTGTGAAGGAAAACCTTTTTGGAGCTGATTTTGACTCAAATAAACTAAGATATATCCCACTTACCGACAAGCAGGAATTTGAAATGGACGCTGGAAGGATAAAAGTAAACGATATTGAGGTGACTGTTTTTGAGGCACGCGCCCCTAACACCAAAATCTTTGCTGATATACTTGACGAGTACGATCAGTTTATTGATAAGGACTACGCCCTTATAGTTGGATCGATGACAGAACCAACACTTAATGGAAACTGGAAGTAACAATCCTGATTTACAGGAAACATCTCTTCACACAAAACTTATTGAAGACAAACAGGTAGTTATTAATCTTCGCTACGATGGTTTAAGCATGTTAATTGCGGAGCCTGGAGCGAGGATGGTATTGGAACTATTTGAAACTGTCTGGCTGGTCGCTAAAGACCCTGCCTATCTAATTACCGAAATTCAAAAATACTTTGCAGCCAAGTCCATTTCCTTAAACAAGGCGGCATCAGTACACTGGGTTATATCAAGTTCTAAATTTTCACTGGTACCAGATGTTTTATTCCGGCAAGGTGATGGCGCAAAATTGCTAAACAGAACTTCGCGCTTGCAATCAAACGAAATAGTTCATTCTGACTTTTGGAGTAACCATGATGCAGTAGCAATTTATGCCCTGCCCCAAAGCTTGATGGATTTCATTTTTAATCAATTTGAAAAGTCTACCATTTCGCATTGCGGGCATAGCTTCAACTCTTTACTTCAGCTGCAAAGCCATAAACAAGACTTTTGCCACCTTCAGGTAAGTGCAGCTTTTGCCGAACTGTTCATTGTTCAAAATAATAAGTTGATATTCTTCAATCAATTTCCTTATCAGGTAAATGAGGATTTGCTGTATATGATATTGACAGCGCTTGAGGAAAACAGAATATTGGCTCCGGAGTTAAAACTGAGCTATGCAGGGAAAATCCAAAAAGGAGATTCACTATATAAACTCCTCAGCACCTACATTGGTGAAGTAACCGAAATTGGAATCACTTCGGGAGTAAGTTCTGCGAAGCATATTACGCCCAATCAACTAAGAAAAATGGCTCATTTGATAGCCTGCCTATGACACGTATAATTAGCGGAAAACACCGCGGTAGAAAGATTGTTGCACCACGAAACCTACCTACCCGCCCCACAACTGATATGGCTAAGGAGTCGTTGTTCAACATCCTAAACAATCACTTTTACTTTGATGGTATTAAGTTTTTAGACCTGTGTGCAGGTACCGGAAACATATCTTACGAATTAGCCAGCCGTGGCTGTACGGACATATCCGCAGTTGACTCTGATAACGCCTGTGTTAAGTTTATTGAGAAAACTGTGGCCGACCTCAACTTTCAGGGGTTCACAGTATACCGCTCAGATATTATGCAATTTATATCCAGGGACTATAAATCATACGACCTGATATTTGCAGACCCTCCATTTGACTTTGAGCAATATGAAGAGTTAGTAGATCAAATCTTTTTTAAAAATTTGGTGGCTGACGGAGGAATGCTGGTTATTGAACACCAAAGCAGAACCTCGCTTGATGATTTACCCAACTTCACCGAAAAGAGAAAATACGGAAACGTAACCTTCAGCTTTTTCCAGAAAAGTGAAAGTGATGAGGAGGAGTAAACTTACCTCCTGAGATAAGAAACAAACAGAGCCACAGCGCGGCTTCTGTGGCTTATTTCATTTTTTTGGATGGGAGTCATTTGAGCAAATGTTTGTTCATAGCCAGCGGGCACAAACAACGGATCATACCCAAAACCTCGTTCTCCACGCTTTTCAAAAATAATTTCACCTTCTACCGTACCTTCAAAAAAATGAGGTGCCCCATTTTCGTCAATATAGGCGATAACCGTTTTAAAGGCCGCTGACCTATCGTGCTTCGCAGATAGTTCGGACAATAGCTTATCCATATTTTTTTCAGAGTTGGCATCTTTACCAGAATAACGTGCAGAATACACTCCTGGCGCACCTCCTAGGGCATGTACTTCTAAACCTGTATCATCTGCAAAGCAGGGTTTGCCGAGCTTATCAAAAATAGTTTGGGCCTTTATTAAGGCATTTTCTTTTAATGTTTTACCCGTCTCTTCAATCTCTTCCGTAAAACCGATATCAGCCAGCGATTGCAAATTATATTGTGGCAAGATCGCTCGAATTTCGTCCGTCTTATTTTGATTGTGTGTGGCAAATATCAAATCATTCATGATGATACGGTTCGTTATTAAGTATGGTAAAAGCACGGTAAAGCTGCTCCGCAAAGATGGCTCTGATTATTTGGTGTGAAAAAGTCATCCGCGAAAGCGAGAGCTTTTCCTGAGCTAAAGCATAGATAATAGGATCAAATCCATAAGGCCCACCAACTATAAATACCAGTCTTTTTACTCCACGGTTCATTATCTGCTGTAAATGTCCTGCAAATTTTAACGAAGTGTACTCCTTTCCCTTGTCATCCAACAGCACAATGTGGTCACCGGGATTTAATTCTTTTTGAATCAGTTCAGCTTCACGTTTCTTAACCTCATCTTCACTAAGGTTTTTGGTTTTTTTGAGATCGGGAATAACAATGGCATCAAAAGGTAAATAGCGGCCTATCCGTTTGTAATACTCCGCCTCAATGTTGTTTATGTCTGTTGAACGGGTCTTTCCCGTTTGAATGAATACTATCTTCAAAATCCTTTGATTTATGGGGCAAAAGTTAAGTAATTTGCCTCATGATAGATGAAGAATATCTGGATCGTTTTATTAGTCAGGCCATAGCCGAAGATGTTGGCCCCGGAGACCACAGTAGCAATTGCAGTATACCTGAATCGGCTGATGGTAAAATGCAGCTTTTGGTAAAGGAAAACGGAATACTGGCTGGCGTGGATGTTGCCAAGCGAATTTTCGAAAAGGTTGACTCCTCCATTAAGGTAAAGCTTTTGCTAAAGGATGGTGACCTGATTAGCCAGGGCGATATTGCCCTTACTTTGGAAGGGCCAATACGTGGAATGTTGCGAGGTGAGCGCCTGGCATTAAACCTAATGCAGCGCATGAGCGGAATTGCAACCGTTACACATAACTACGTTTCTATAATTGCCCACACCAAAACAAGATTATTAGACACCCGAAAAACCACCCCTAACCTTCGTCCATTTGAAAAATATGCCGTAACCGTTGGCGGTGGAATGAATCACCGCATGGGGCTTTATGATATGATAATGCTTAAGGACAACCATGTGGACTTTGCTGGCGGTGTAAAACAAGCCATTGAAAAAGCTCAGGCCTATATAACTGAAAATGGCCTGGATATTCCGATAGAAATTGAAACACGTAATTTGGACGAGCTGGCACAGGTACTTGAAGTTGGTGGGGTGCAACGGGTAATGTTTGATAATTATAGTGTTGAAAAAACCATAAAGGCCGTGGCCATGGTCAATGGAAGAATAGAAACTGAATCATCAGGCGGTATAAACGAAAAAACCATTAGAGCTTACGCAGAAACTGGCGTTGATTTTGTTTCAGTTGGTGCGCTTACCCACAGCGTTAAAAGTTTAGATTTAAGCCTCAAGGCTTTATAACAATGAAAAAACTTCTCAGAAGGTTACATTTTTCAACAACACGCCAAGCCAAAAGGATTGTACTCCCCCTATTTGACGGCCTTACGCTTTATGATGTTTCAGTAATCTTTTTTAAAGGAATAGTTGAAGGCCGGATTTCTGACAGAGCCGCAAGTATTGCCTTTAGCTTTTTCCTTGCATTGTTTCCCGGCATTATCTTTTTGTTTAATCTTATTCCCTACTTTCCAGTTCAGGGCATAGAAGACGAGGTTTTTAACACTTTTCAAAGGATATTACCGCCAGATACCTATGACGCTACACGAAGCACTATCGCTGATATTCTAAACAACAAGCGTTCAGACTTGCTTTCTATCGGTTTCTTATTGGCGCTGGTTTTTGCCACCAACGGTATTAATGCACTAATCTCAAACTTTAATAACACTATACATGAGCTGGATAGCCGCGGCTTTTTTAAGCAGCAACTTGCAGCGGTAAGTCTAACCATAGTGCTTTCATTCCTCTTCCTTATTGGGTTAACGTTAGTAATATTCAGCTCTACGGTACTAAATGGCCTGCTTGACTTTTTCCATCTGGATGTGGTGGAACCCCTGATTATTGAAACAACCCGACTTTTGCTGATGGTAACCATTGTGTTAATTGCCATTGCACTTTTGTACAACTTTGGTCCGGCTAAAACCCGCGCCTGGCGATTTATTTCTCCCGGGTCAATTCTGGCCACTTTCCTAATCATCATTACCTCCTTCGGTTTTAGCTACTATGTGAGCAACTTTGCCCAGTACAATAAACTGTACGGTAGTATCGGTACTTTAATGATTATTATGCTATGGTTGTACCTTAACGCAATGGTTCTTATTATTGGGTTTGAATTAAATGCCAGTATTGCAGCTGTAAAATCAAAACATTCACAGGCAGAATTGGAGCTTGAAGAAATTGGATAAAACAACATTATTATGAAAAACATCTTATTTGCCCTTATACTTTCCCTAACCACAACAGGACTATTTGCTCAGGCAGATAAAATACTTGGGATATGGTTTAATGAAGAAAAGAGTGCCAAGATTGAAGTGTACAAGAAGGGAGATAAGTATTATGGAAAAATTATTTGGCTTAAGAATAACACGAATCCTGATGGTAGCTCACCCAGACTAGATTCTAAAAACGAGGATGTATCAAAAAGAGGTCGCGCCATTGTGGGATCCAATATATTGATTGGCTTAGAATGGGACGCTGATGACAATGAGTGGGATGATGGAGAAATTTATGATCCAAAAAATGGAAGTACCTATAGCTTGTACGCCAAGTTAGAAAGCCAAAACAAGCTTTTCCTCAAGGGCTACATTGGCTTTTCGCTGATTGGGCGAAGTACTTATTGGACAAGGGTAAACTAGCGTAAAAGGGTAATCCCCTTTTGTACATAAACGGGATCGCTGAAGGGACTCTCATACTCCAATAACAAAATATATGTATCGGATTTGGCTTCTTTAAAAGCCACAGTGCCATTCCATGAAATATTAATGTCCCGCGACTCAAAAACTTTTTCGCCCCAACGATTGAAAATTTGTAGATAAAAGTTCTCCAGTGGGCATGGAGCCTTTAGCTCATACACATCATTTATCAAATCATTGTTTGGACTAAAGGCAGTTGGCACAGCTATTTGGCAACTGCATTCATTTACAATAACACCTATTGTTTTCTGCAGGGTATCACAACTGGAATAAAACTCCACCCCTACATCTTCTGTTTGTTGAAAATTGTAGTCGTAAGTAGAGCCATTTTGCCATTTGTACTTGACTCCCGGAGAG
>CAXBJE010000008.1:0-21082 GCA_963975525.1 uncultured Owenweeksia sp.
TGATGCGGAGCTCTTATATGTGTGTAAGTAAAATCGGCTAACTTCATTTCTTCCTGCGACAGTCCAGAATTCCATATACCAATTATTAAATAAATAAGCAATGGTGAGGTAATGGCCAACCAAATAAAGCCTGATAGCAACAACTTTTTAAAAGGATACCTAGTCACCAAAAAAAATATACCCATGGCAATGGTGAACCACCCACCTACCAAAACATGAAACAATGTGCCCAAGGCCGCAAAAACAATGGCGTAATTTTCTTTACCTAAAAGCAATTGGTATAATGCCGCTAATACAAGTACATAAGCGAAAGTTTTAGCCTCAAAGCCTCCAATGATCCACCCACCAGCAAAAAAGGACTGGCCTAAAAAAATGTAAATAAGCAGGACAAGCAGCTGAGAAATAAAGTTTAAGCCAAGCAAACGAAATATTTTTAGCAATGGCCAAAGCAATAGTGGTATAGATATTAGCCTGGCTGTAAAAGCAAAGGCCTCAAAACTCATAAACGATAGAAAAAATCCTGATATATATTGGTATAAGAGTCTCGTGCCGGCAAACTCCGTAAACTGCCAAACCTGAGGCATCCAATCAGGTTGATAAAACTGTTTGGCCAGGGTAAAGTAGTTTTCTTCATTTGCTGTAGGAACAGCATTTACAAATTGAAGTGACAAAAACAACCAGAAGAAGAAAAACTGAAATAATGGGTTCTCTAAAAAAGAAGCTATTCGTGCAAACGTTGCACTTCTTTGAGTAATCATAAATTGAGCATGGTTAAGGCTTACTTACCAGTTATAGACTACATTCTATACTTAGCAATAATGCTAAGATAACACCTTACTTTTGCAAACCCATTTATTTTATGCACATTCATGACCCAGAATCAACCGCAGGTGGAATTAGAGAAAATTGAAGTTTATGGTGCCCGTGTTCATAATCTGAAAAACATTGATGTAACAATTCCCCGAAATCAGTTGGTGGTTATTACCGGACTTAGTGGTAGCGGAAAATCATCATTAGCATTTGATACTATTTATGCCGAAGGCCAGCGTAGATACATAGAAACCTTTTCGGCATATGCCCGGCAATTTTTAGGAAACCTGGAAAGGCCTGACGTTGATAAAATAAACGGATTGAGTCCTGTAATTGCCATTGAGCAAAAAACCACGAGCAAAAACCCGCGGTCAACAGTGGGTACCGTTACCGAGATTTATGATTTCCTGAGACTACTATTTGCCAGAGGTTCGGTGGCGTTCTCCTACAACACTGGAGAAAAGATGGTAAGTTATACTGATGAACATATTTTAGAGCTCATCTTAAAACAGTTTGACGGCCAGCGAATAAATATTTTGGCACCTTTAGTTCGCTCGCGCAAGGGTCATTATCGTGAGCTATTTGAAAGCATTGCCAAGCAAGGGTTTGTAAAAGTTAGGGTTGATGGTGAAATAACTGACATCACCAAAGGCATGCGTCTGGATAGATATAAAACGCATGATATTGAGGTTGTAATAGACCGCCTGGCAATTAATCCTGAAAGTGAAAAGAGACTTCGTGAATCTATAGCAACCGCTATGCACCATGGTTTGGGCGTAATGCTAGTTGTTAATCAGGATGGTGAAAATCCGAAATTCTTCAGCAGACACTTAATGTGCCCTACCACGGGTATATCCTATTCTAATCCTGAGCCAAATACATTTTCGTTCAACTCCCCAAAGGGTGCATGCCCAACCTGTAATGGGCTTGGAGAAGTTTCTCAAATTGACATAGATAAGATTATTCCCGATACGGGAAAGAGCATAAAAAAGGGTGGATTTGTTCCTCTTGGTGATTATAAAAGAACTTGGATTTTTAATCAATTAGAAATAATTGGTGACAAATACGGGTTTGATATTAACACTGCAATCAAGGACATACCTAAGGAAGGAATGGATATCATCCTTTATGGGTCAGATGAAGCCTTTGAAGTTGAAAATAAGAACCTCGGAATTACCCGTAAGTACAGCATCAACTTTGAAGGGATTATCAGCTTTATAGAAAACCAAAGCGAAGAAACCAAAAGCAAGTCGATAAAACGATGGGCCGAAAGCTTTATGAATAAGGTGGATTGCCCCGATTGTAAAGGTGATCGACTTAAAATTGAGTCTCGTCATTTTAAGGTTGGTGATAAGAATATCGCTGAGCTTGCTACTATGAGTTTAGGAGAGTTGTCTTCATGGTTTTCATCTGTGGAGGAGCAGCTAGACCCTAATCAAAAACAGATTGCAGTAGAAATATTAAAGGAGCTAAGAGTTCGATCTTCATTTTTGCTCGATGTGGGTTTAGACTACCTTAGCCTTAATCGCCCCGCTAAAAGCTTATCAGGTGGGGAAGCGCAGCGTATTCGCCTGGCCACCCAAATAGGTTCGCAACTGGTAAACGTGCTCTATATTTTAGATGAACCCAGTATTGGTTTACATCAAAGAGATAATCATAAGCTAATAGATTCCCTTAAGGAACTCCAGCAAATTGGAAACTCGGTAATTGTAGTGGAGCATGATCGTGATATGATAGAACATGCCGACTACATTTTGGACCCCGGGCCTTTTGCAGGAAGACGTGGCGGAGCCATTGTGGCTAGCGGTAGTTTACAGGACATCCTAAAAAGTGACAGCCTTACTGCCCAATACCTTACCGGTCAGCGCCAGATAAGTATGCCCGAATCTAGAAGAAGCGGAAACAAAAAAGAAATTGTATTAAAGGGTGCTAAGGGCCATAATTTGAAAAATGTGACCATAAAAGTACCGTTAGGGAAATTGGTTGTCGTTACCGGAGTATCAGGAAGTGGAAAATCCACACTTATAAATGAAACCTTATATCCGGCACTAAGCCAGCATTTTTATAATTCAGTAAAACCACCACTTGAACACAAAGAATTAACAGGGCTTCAACACATAGACAAGGTTATTGATATTGATCAATCCCCAATTGGGCGAACGCCAAGGTCAAACCCAGCAACCTATACCGGAGTTTTATCCCATATTAGAGATCTTTTTGCAAATCTCCCTGAGTCTAAAATTAGAGCTTACAAACCGGGCAGGTTTAGCTTTAATGTAAAAGGCGGGCGTTGCGAAACGTGCGAGGGTGCTGGTATCAGGGTTATAGAGATGAACTTTTTACCGGATGTATATGTGCCCTGCGAAACTTGTCAAGGTAAAAGATTTAACCGTGAGACCTTGGAGGTACGCTATAAAGGCAAGTCCATCGCAGATGTGCTTGACATGAGTGTAAACAATGCTGTAGACTTTTTTAAGAGCATCCCAAAAATATACAACAAACTAAAAACCCTTAAGGATGTTGGCTTGGGGTACATTAATTTGGGGCAACAATCCACCACTTTATCAGGAGGAGAAGCTCAACGTGTAAAACTGGCCACAGAACTCAGTAAAAGAGATACCGGTCAAACTTTGTATATACTTGATGAACCTACCACAGGGCTTCACTTTGAAGATGTGCGAGTACTAATGGACGTAATTGAAAAATTGGTAAATAAGGGCAATACGGTTCTAATTATTGAACATAATATGGATGTGATTAAACTTGCCGATTATATTATTGACATTGGCCCTGAAGGTGGCGCGGCAGGTGGTAAAGTGGTTTTTGAAGGTACGCCCGAAGAAATAATTACCGAATCAAAAAGCTATACTGGCCACTACCTTAAAATGGAACTTGAAAAAGGCTATCATACTGTAAAGTAGATATAGTCTTTATTAACCTTTGAAAAACTACATTTGGACAATGAGTGAAAAACATGAAAACAAAAAAGAGCCTAGCATAAGAGAACCTCTGGACTCGAAAAATTGGAGCGAAATAAAATCGAACGATAGCTGGGCCATTTTTAAAATTATGTCCGAGTTCGTAAATGGCTACGAAAAACTCGCCAAAATAGGACCATGCGTATCCATATTCGGATCAGCAAGAACAAAACCCGAACACCCCAAGTACCAGTTGGCTCAGGAAATTGCCTTTAAGCTTACCCAAAAGGGCTATGGCGTAATTACAGGTGGTGGTCCCGGTATGATGGAAGCAGGTAATAAAGGCGCCCAAAGAGGTGGCGGCACATCGGTAGGTTTAAATATCGAGTTACCTATGGAGCAAGAGCCAAATCCATACATCGATCAGGATAAAAACTTAAACTTTGATTACTTCTTTGTTCGTAAAGTAATGTTTGTGAAATACTCTCAGGGGTTTATTGTAATGCCTGGTGGTTTTGGAACATTAGACGAACTATTTGAGGCCATCACCTTGATCCAAACTTTTAAAATAAGTCGTTTTCCTATAGTGCTAGTGGATTCCCATTTTTGGACTGGATTAATGGACTGGATTAAAGAAGTTCTACTAACCCGTGAAAACAATGTTAGCCCAGACGATTTAAACCTCTTTAGTATAGTAGATACCGCTGACGAAGCTGTAGGTGTTATTGAAGATTTCTACAAGCGATACATGCTTAAGCCAAACTTCTAGAAACACTAATTATCATATAATAAAAAGGGAGGATATTAATGTCCTCCCTTTTTTTGTGCCTTTTCACTGAAAAGGATAAAAACGAAAAAGCCCCCTGCCTTTAAGCAGGGGGCTTTAATAATCTATTTATCTAAAAATCAAACTATGGGTAAGTCTGGCCTCCAGCTGGGAAGTTAAACCAAGTTGTGTTTACAACACCACCTGAAGCAGCCCATGCACCAAACTGAGGATATGCAGTAAGGATATCAACTCTTTCCTTAGGCCATGCGAATGTTCCAGAAGGAATATCCAATGCCCATGGTAAGTTAGATGGAGCTACAGTCTTAAAGTATCTTCCAACACCAGGGTTAGAATCATCATCTACAGTACCATATCTGGCATCATTATGCAAACCTGATTCCTTCATATCAGCCAAGTGAACCTCTCTTGATTGATCCTGATTTGAGAAGATAAAGGTGTTATAAGGAGGTAATCCTAATTTCCAAGGAGCAACACCTGTTGCTCCAGGAGTATTTACAGGACTGTGAACAAATGTGATTACAATATTCTCAGTTACAGCATTTCCAGCTCCGCCACCAGGTACGGTGTTGAAGAAAGCTCCAGCCATGATGTCATTTGTAATCAAATCTTTAGTCTTATCCCAGTTGTACATTACTACTTCTGTTTCTGGAGTGGCAGTTAAGTCACCGTCCATAACAAAGTTTCCAGTAGAAGTTCTACCTGTAATACTAGCGATGTCAGCTTTTACAAGATCATCAGAAAGTTTTGTTCCAAAACCATTGTTAAATCCTGCACCAGCAGCTTTAATGGTGTAGTTAGCTCTTACTTCGTGAATAAAACCATCAGCGTTAATAGCATGAGTAATATCATAACCGTTTACAAGGTCATTAAAGTCATAGTCACCTTTTGCTGGCCATAAATCCTCAAATACAAGAGTTCCTTTCCAGTTAATCAAACAAGCCACTTCTTTATTATTTGGCTCATCATCAAACTGATCAATAATTTGGTCGCCATCAGTATCAACAATTGCTCCCCCCGGAAGTTGAGCAGGAGGTGCACAACTTGGGTACAAGTCACCTGTAGCATAAAAAATACAATCGTTGAAGTCGTAGTCACCATAAGGGTAAGCAATATCCTCAAAAGAGAAGATTTGAATTTCTTCACCATTAAGATTATCGGTAAGAGAAATCATGTGACGCTTGAATGCAGGATCTGCGCAACCACCCATGGTAACTCCCATGTCAGCGTTAAATGCATCCTCTCCGTAGTAAACTTTAGTTGAGCTACCACCAGCATGTCCAAACTGAACCTGTCCGGCCGCTTGATTCCAAGCATTTCCCAGGAGTACCCACTCAATAGTGGTATTTTTAGGGAAAGTCCCCAATTTTACGCGATCTCCAGCAATCATTTTACCTGCACCCTCAGAAGCATCTGGGAAAATTACAAACACAGAGTCAATCGCTGCTTTATTAGCAGGAGGGCTACCCGCTGGGTAGTAGTAGTATGCCAGGGAATTTTTGAATCCTGCTCCTTCAGCAAGGAAGGTTACATATACATCTGCATCATCTTTTGAAGTAGTTACCTGATTACAGAATAAGTCCTCCAAAAAGTTCTTACGAACTGGGTCACAAGGAAGGTGATTTTTCTCAGGCAATACTAAATCCAAATTAGCAATGTATGCTGGAGGAACTACTACAGAAGACATTCCACTTGGTACACCATTGGCATTAAACCCACCTAAGTGATAGGTGTTTGCATACCCTGGAATCGCCACAGGAGCAGCACCAGCACTTGAATTCTTATCGAACTTTCTTGGTTGAGCTACACCAGAAAAATGTGCTTTTATTGTACCGTTAGATACAGGCACAGTCATTCTGTTACCACCTATACCTAAAGTATTGGCAACAACCACTACTTCTTTAAGACCAGACAACACCTTTACAGGGGCGTCAAGTTGACCTTGAGCGTTGGTGAAACCAGAGTAAAGTACAGTACCTCCAACGTAAGGATCAACATCATAAATGTCAACTCTCACTTTTGCTCTTGGGTTTCCGTCAGTACCAACAATGCTGATATCAGACATTACTGCTTTGCTGGATGCCCAGTTAAACGATGAAGGAACCTTTAGGTCCTCGATACTCGATACACTTCCGAAGGTCGGGTCATTCGAGCTTGATTTGTCCTTGTTACAGGAAGCGATGGCCAAACTTAAGGCCAGTACGCCAATGAAACTTTTTTTCATTTTGCTTTCTTCTTTAAAAACGTTAGTCAATGGGTTAACAACTATATTAACTTTTGCCCCTTTGGGCTGCAGCATAAAAGCAATACCAATGCCATCAAATATTCATCATGCAATACCGTTGATTTTCAGCACTATTAGATATAAGATGTGAAAATACAGCTCTTCCCAAAATTGGAATTCGCAGCTATTTTCTCTTTTGCAGAGAAACATTTTAACGGAATTTAAATCGGCATGTCAAGTGACAATATAATATACCTGAATGAACACATAATTGTGCTCCAAATATTCGAAAAGCCAATCCATAACTCGAATTTTTACTGGTGATTTGATACCCAGGGCTAAATAAAAAAAGCCCCGCTAATGCGGGGCTTCTTACATTAATAGTAATAAAATCCAAACTCCTTATGGATATGTAGTACCAGCGGCTGGGAACAAATACCACGTAGTGTTAATTGCACCGCCAGAACTAGCCCAACCAGCAAACATTGGATAAGCAGTTAGGATGTCTATCTTCTCCTTAGGCCAAGCAAACGCTCCAGCTGGAATATCAAGTGCCCATGGCAGGTTTGAAGGAGCCACAGTTTTATAGAAGCGCCCAACTCCAGGATTCGAGTCATCGTCTGACGTTCCAAATCTGAGGTCATCATTTAAATCAGAATCTCTCATGTCTGCAAGGTGAACCTCCCTTGTTTGATCTTGATTAGAAAGAGTAAAGGGATTGTAAGGTGGCAACCCTAATTCCCATGGATCTACGGCACCAGGTACAAACGTAATGAGAACATTTGCATCAACTGGACTTCCCTTTCCTCCTGAAGGATCAGAAATAGTATTAAAGAAAGTTCCTCCATTTATATCCTTTACAATAACATCTTTTACAGAACTCCATGCATAAGATACTAAATCACTCCCAGGAGTTCCTACCAAATCACCATCCATGGCAAAACCGGAGGTATTTGACGTACCTGTAATACTTGCGATATCTGCTTTAACTAGATCGTCAGAAAGTAGAGTACCAAAACCGTTATCATACCCAGCACCTGCTGCCTTCAATTTGTAATCCGCTCTTACTTCGTGTACATAACCATCAGCGTGAATAGCATGAGTGATAACGTATCCGGTTACTAAGTCATTAAAGTCATAGTCACCTTTTGATGGCCATAAATCTTCAAACACCAATGAACCACTCCAAGTAATTAAACAAGCTACATCAGGATTATTTGGTTCATCATCAAACTGATTAATAATACCGTCACTGTCAGCATCAGCTGTAAGTGGGTTAGGTAAAGTGGCGGGCGGTGCACAACTTGGGTAAATATCTCCGGTTGCAAAGAAAATACAGTCATTAAAGTCAAAATCTCCATAAGGATAACCTATATCTTCAAAAGCAAAAATTTGAATCTCCTCACCATTTAAATTGTCCGTTAGAGAAATCATATGTCGGTTAAAAGTTGGATCGGCACAAATACCAGTATCAATACCCATATCTGTATTGAAATCATCTTCACCAAAGAAAATATTCTCAGAACTTCCACCAGCATGGCCATACTCAACTCCTGGAAGAGCAGAATTCCAGGCATTTCCAAGCAGCACCCACTCTATCGTTGTATTTTTTGGGAATGTTCCAATCTTAACTCGATCACCGGCCACCATATTAGAAGCGCCTTCAGATGCGTTTGGGAAGATGATAAAAATTGAATCAATGGCGGCATTACTTGCAGGAGGACTTCCGGCAGGGTAGTAGTAATATGCTAATGCATTTTTAAACCCTGCTCCTTCAGCCAGGTAAGTAACCCAAACATCTGCATCATCTTTTGAAGTAGTTACTTGGTTACAGAAAAGATCAGCTAAGAAATTCTTACGAACTGAGTCGCATGGAAGGTGATTCTTTTCCGGAAGTACTAAATCCAGGTTATCTAAATATGGCTGCCCAACAGGAACAGTGCTCATTCCCGTAGGAACCCCGTCAGCATTAAATCCACCTAGGTAATAAACATTATCACCTACTACAGAAGCCGCATAACCAGTAGCTGAGGACGCAGGGTGGGGTGCGCTTGAATTTTTATCGAACTTTCTCGGTTGTGGTACACCAGAGAAATGTGCCTTGAGTGATCCACCAACCACAGGAACCGTCATTCTGTTACCACCAATACCCAAAGTATTAGCAACAACAACCACTTCTTTCATTCCTGTTAAAACCTTAACAGGGGCATTTAGATTACCCTGATTATCGGTAAAACCTGAATAAATAATTTTACCTCCGAAGTAAGGATCAACATCATAAATGTCAATTCTCACTTTTGCCTTTGGATTACCTTCTAAACCAATAACGTTGATATCAGACATTACTGCTTTACTAGAGGCCCAATTAAAGGAAGAGGGAACTTTTAAGTCTTCAATACTCGTAACAACACCAAAACTTTGGTCTGAGGAGCTTGCTTTATCCTTGTTACAGGATACAATGGCCAGACTAATAGCCAAAATACTGATTATACCTTTTTTCATTTTCGTTTCTTTTAAACGTTAGTCAATGGGTTAACAACACAATTTTCAATTTGGCCATTTCTGACCTTGCCGTGGGGTCGCAAGACCCTTGCCATCATAATATTTTAACCAAACAACGCTGATAATCAACATAATTACCTTCCTTTTGTAGAAAAAGTGATATTCCCATTATGGGATGAATATGGAGGTATTGTCAGATATGGGAATTGCAACTTTACCTAAGAAATACCAGGAAATTGAGAAAGAACTTGCTTTACAAATCCTTAGCTAGCGTAAAGTCTGCCTGAAACGAAAATTGAAAAAAATAGTAAAACGAAAAAGTTTATGGATTCACTCGCTGAGCCCTCTCCCATGTTGAAGCCTGACCTTTTTTTGCCCACCGCCAAAATCCTGCGAAAACAGCATAGTTCATCATTAGGAAATAGTAGGGAATAAAAAGTATTTTGAGGCGGATTTTCTTATTTTCAAGAACCCAACCCAAAATTGCCATCAGGTAAAAAGAACTCTGTAAAACTAGTAGAAGTTGGTAAACCGATGATGTTACGTTGACTACCAATAATATGTTTATTCCGAGTATTAGTGGTAAGGCAAAGGCGGAAATTGACCACCTAAGTACACGGTGTGAAATGTATTGAAAGGTTAGCAGAGGGTTGGTAAATGGATTTAACAGATGAGATAGCCTGTGCATAGATTGCCAGCCGCCAGCCGCAATCCTAACCTTGCGTTTTAGCTCTTCTGTAACATTTTGACTTGCCGTTTCTACAGCCATTGCCTTTGGCTCATAAACTACCTTATAGCCTTGTGAACAAATTCTTAAAGACTGTATAAAATCATCCAAGATTGTATCTTCCTCTAGCTCAGTTACCAATTCCGTACGAAACGAAATGAGTTCACCTGCAGCACCTACAACAGTATATAACTCGCTATCCCATTTCTTAAGGGCTGACTCATACTTCCAATAGATACCCTCTCCTGCACCGCTTGCACTATCGGCTCCTTCTGAAATAACTTTTTTTGCTCCAGCAACGGCCCCCACCTTATTGTACTGATAATGCTTTACCAATTGCCGTATGCAATCTCTGTTAAGCTGTGTATTGGCGTCACAAAAAACAACAATTGGAGTTTTCACAAATTTCATGGCCCTATTTTCAGCTGCGGCCTTTCCTGCTCTTCTAGAATCATGTACTACCTCTACCCCTTCAATATCATTCAGAATATTGTAGGTATGATCACTGGAACCATCTGTAATAAACAAAATCCGAAGTTTATCTTTTGGATAATCAAGTTGAAGGCTATTAACGGCCTTAGCTTCAATAAACCCCTCTTCGTTATACGCTGGGATTACAAGTGTAACTGAAGGTTCAAAGCTCAAGTCGAATTTGGTCGGTTTAGCAAATAACCGTTTTAGCCTAACAAGTAGATAAAGTAAAATACCATAACCTAAGTAGGTGTAAAATACCAAACCGATAAGTATCCAAAGTAGCAACTCCATTTAACCTTCGTTTTGAGGGGTTAAGTATCTAAACAAATTCCTAAAATAGCGCTTAGCCCTAATCCAAAAGGCCTGACCTAAACTACCATCCATGTCCGTTCTGCGCATGCTGGTGTAAATCAAGGCCTTTTTACTTTTCACTATTTCGACTTTACCATAAGGCATCATATCATAAGCAAGATAACCATCTGTACCTCTTTTTACGCCCAAGCGATATCCTCCAATCTTATTGGCAGCATCCACACGATAAGCCATACTAGCTCCACCACAATTTAACTGAGGCCTTTTGAGATGCCTGAAATGCACTCCCCATGTTTTAGCTTGCTGATAACCTAAAAGCGACATGGGATATTTATCATCCTCAGTATAAAATGCGTGTATACTGTAAGTACAAAGAATTTGCTGGTCATTTTCAAAAGGCTTCACCATGGTTTCAACCCAGGTTGGACGATAAAGCGTATCCGCATCACCACTTACTATGTACTTGCCTTTTGCAATTTCATGGCCAGCTTGCCTGGCATAAGGGTAACCTTGGCGAGTTTCAAATACCGTTCTAACACCACATTTATCTATAATTTCCTGCGTTCTATCTTTTGAATTATTGTTAGCTACAATAAACTCAACCGGATATTTGCATTTTGTTTCTGCCAAGCTCACCAGTGTTTTAAACAGGTTTTTCTCTTCATTGTAGGCTATGATTACCACAGAAACCAAAGGTTTGTCACTTGAAATGGCCGAGAACTTATCTCTTACCTCCTTATACTGTGCTTCTGTTATGTCATCTGGAGTAAGATTAAAATCCTTCTGGATACTCCGAATTGATTTTGGTGGTATGAATTGAAACATATAAACTACGTTTTTAATAATCCTTTATAAATGGTTAAAACCTCCCTCGCTGTATTTTCCCAGCTAAACTGTGCAGCCCTTATTATTCCCTTACGGGATAATTCATTTCTAAGCTCCTCATCAAAAACAAGTTTTTGCAGGGCATCTTTTATTTCAATAGCCTTAAGGGGATTAACCAAAACAGCTGATTCACCCGAAACCTCGGGCATTGAGGCCGCATTAGACGTTATTACAGGTGTTCCTGTCCCCATAGCTTCAAGGATTGGAATTCCAAAACTTTCTCGCTTACTTGGGTATAAAAACACCTTCGCCAATTGAATCACAGCTGGTAAATCGTTATTGGCAATATATCCTGTAAAGTGAATTTTATTAAAGTGCTGCCCCAATCCTTCATCAATCAATAATTTTTTGATTTTACCAGGATCCAAATCCGCTACAACCAGGGAATAATCAGAGGAAACCTCTTCGCAATATTGTGCAAAAGCAATTATGGTATTGGATGTGTTCTTTTTAGGATCTGTGTTTCCTAAAAACAAAAAATACTGGCTGGGCAGTTGATACTTTTGTTTTATTTCAGCCAATACTTCTTCACTCTCTTCGGGCTTAAAATGAGCGCCTACGCCATTATATACTACACTCAATAAACCATCCGGTAAATCCAAAAAGTCTTCAAATCTTTTTCTTTCAAAATGAGATACCGTAATAATTTTTTTGGCCTCCCTTAGGTTTCTCTTCACCACAAACCTGCGGTACATATTCCCAAATCTTTGATAAACGCTATACCCTTTGGCGGTTAAAGGGTTTGTTTCAAAATAAATGATATCATGAATAGTAACTACCAAAGGAACCGGGCAATTAATAGGAGCTGTATTAGATGTGCAATGCAACATGTCACAACCATGCTCTTTTGCAGCCTTCGGTAACTTTATTTGCTCCCAAACGGGATAACTACCTGAAAACCGGACTATTCTAAAATTTCCGGTTTCCTCTAAACAAACATCAGGTCCATCATTTACAAAAATGACATACTCATTTTCATGATCAATCTTTTGTAGGCTGCGGATCATTTCCAAAGCCACAAAGTCCATCCCGTGTTTATGATGCCTAAATATTCGCTGTGCTTCAATTCCTATTTTCACCTGATGTTGATTTGTGGTTGAAATTCCATACATACCCCTTTACCATTGCCTTGGCCAAATCACCTTCTCCCTTAATAAACTTCAATACCACATGTACGGGCAATGCCACTACGCTGAAGTATAAAAAGCTGATGAGCCAAGTTAGGCCCGAGTAGTTTCTGCGGGCAAAAAGCAACCTATTTCTTGTTAGGTAATACGTTTTTAAGGGACTGTTAGCCCCAGTGCTTATGGACTCCTTATGATAAACCTTTGATTTACCGCAGTAAAATATTTGATACCCGGCATCCTTTATTCTTTGGCACCAATCATACTCTTCATAGTATAAAAAGTACTCTTCATACATTGGCCCAACTTCATTAATAACCTTTGCAGGAATTACCATTGACGCTCCGTGAATAAAGGCGGTTGGATTGCAATCGTCATATTGGCCATGGTCTTGTTCACCAAAACCAATTCCTGAATTTCTTAATGTATAAGGGTTTAGCTCTGTGGCCCCTGCATATTGAATAATCCTTTTATCATCATAAAAAATGATTTTAGAACTAAGCATTCCTATGCTCGGATTCTCCCGGAAGCATTCCATCAACGGCTCCAAAAGCCCGGGTTCTACTTCCACATCATTATTTATAAAATAAATGTACTCTCCAGTACAAAGAGAAAGGCCCGCGTTATTACCTCCGGCAAAACCAAGGTTAGCGCCTGTGTTGATATACTTTATATTCGCCTGATTTTTTATTGAACCTTCCAAAATTGGTTCATCATCTCCATTATTTACAACCACACACTCCCAATTTGGGTAGGTGAGTTTTTGGAGGCTTTCAAGCAGCAGTATTGTAACTTCCGGTTGATGATAATTGACCGTAAGAAACGACACTTTTGGAGTTGGAGTAAAGTCGGTTGTCAAGTGTTTTTCTAAATAATCCGTTCAAAAATAAGGGTTATTAGCCTATCATCTTGGTAGGATATTTATTTTTGTTTTTATACAATTACTTGAACATGAGAAAATTAATAGTTCTACTCGCTCTATGTCAAGGGGTAATGGCACAACCCCGTGAAAATAAACCCTTGCCAATTTTTACAAAAAAACCTGTAAAGGTTATAGATGACCACATTGAAGGGTGGTGTTTTAGCCTAGATGGTCAATGGGTATCAAAAGAAATGACCATTCCGCCAAGGTTAATTTCAACTAATGAAGACTCTTATGACACTAAAGTAAACAAGCTTGGAAATGACAATATAGAAGAGCTGCAGATGTATCCAATACTTTTTGGAAATGATACGTTAGTGATGCTGGTGAAACTTTATAAAACTGGGAAATATGATTATGAAAGCACACAAAGAGGTTGGGATGATTATTTAATGGCGTATTACTTTGTAGTTGACCACAAGGAACTTTTGAAGCTTGGTAAGATTTCTACGGAAACAAGTATCATCGAACTTCAAATGAGAGATTTTGGAACTATAGGACATACACGTTCTAGCAGCGTTTTAAATGATATCAAAAAGAAAATCATAATAAAACCAAAAACGGATCGCTTTTTAACCTTTACGGCCCGAAAAGTAGAAGAGACATCCAAAATTCAATTTCAGTTCGCTTCGCTCCACGATATTTTTACTGACGTTGAAGGTGTACTA
The DNA here is from genome assembly GCA_963975525.1 of uncultured Owenweeksia sp. Lineage (GTDB taxonomy): Bacteria > Bacteroidota > Bacteroidia > Flavobacteriales > Schleiferiaceae > Owenweeksia. The sequence goes on from CAXBJE010000008.1 coordinate 14,354, forward strand.
AATGATTTTCAAATCAGAGGCAAATCAATTTATGGCAATAAGGAACTACTGAATTACATGTATTACGAAATTGACACCTATGAATTTCAAGATTTCTTCTCCCTTCCAACTCAAATAAAGTTCGATATCTAATTTACCACAATGCGGTACAGTATAGCTTCGACCAAAACTGTAATACACCCACTAGTAAAGGCAATTATCGCCTTATTACTATGCCTGGCTGTGGGATACCTGGGAGCCCAGCAAGGTATTTCCGTGATATTTATGGCGCTTAGTTTTCCTTTTGTTATTCTGTACTTCATTTTCTTTTTCCGCAATCCTAAAATGGGTGTTTATACCGCCTTGGTTCTGGGGTTTATCCTTCCAATTTTAGGCAGATATTCGAATATTCCAATCCCATGGGGATTAGGCGTAGATATTCTTTTAGCCCTTTCCTATCTTGTTTTGTTCTTAAAACATTGGAAATATCTAGACTTTAGGCTGGCATCTAATGATGTAGTTTTACTAATGTCTCTTTGGATGGGGTATATCCTATTTCAAATTGTAAACCCCGAAGCTCGTAGCATTGCCGCTTGGTTTTATACCATGAGAGGAATGGGCCTATACCAGTTTTTAATTATTCCATTAGGTTTTATTCTTTTCAATTCTCGTAAAGATTGGTATAACTTCTTTAATCTATGGTTAGGCTTTGCCATTCTTGCAATCTTATGGGCTTTAAAACAATCCATATTTGGTGTATCTGCTGCAGAACAAGCTTGGCTGGACGCTGGCGCAGCAACTACACATGTACTTTTTGGAAAGCTCAGAATATTCTCTTATTACTTTGATGCCGGAACTTTTGGAGCATCTATGGGCCAAATAAGTATCATGTGCTTCATTTTGTTTTTGGGTCCATTTAGCCTCAAAAGAAAAGTTCTATACTTTGCGGTTGGCCTTTTTGGATTTTATGCCCTAATGCTAAGTGGTACAAGAGGCGCCCTAGCTGTACCGGCCATAGGAGGCATACTTTACCTCATAATGATTAGAAACGTAAAACTGATGGTTACAGGAGCCGTGGTTTTGTTTTTTGGCTTCTCATTTCTGAAGTTCACAACTATAATGCAATCAAATGACCAGGTAAGACGACTTCGCACGGCCTTGAATCCTGAAGACGCCTCGTTACACGTTAGAATTGTAAATAGGGAGCGATTAACCGAATATCTAAAAGGTAAACCCTTTGGAGGGGGTTGCGGATCTTCTGGTGCCTGGGGGCAAAAATTCTCTCCGCATACATGGCTAGCCAATTTTCCTCCAGATGGCCTGTACACTAGAATTCGTGCCGAGACTGGCTTAATTGGCCGATTATTCTATGTAGGCATGTGGCTTTACATATTGGGCAAGGGGGTACTCATTATGTGGAAACTTAAGCGAGAAGAAGACAGAGTAATTGCCATGTCATTCTTAGCCGGGTATGCAGGAATTTTGATGGCAAACTATGGCAATGAAGTAATGACTCAATTCCCAATAAGTGTAATGACATTTTTAGGAATACCTATTATCATTAGCATGAAGTATTGGAATGACGAAGGAGTGGTGGTTCTGCCTAAGGGACCTACCCCTGTGGATGGTGCTCTTTATCCCGAATCACGCTGGTTGCAGGAAAAAGCAAAAGATTAACTAGCCGGTTTTGTCAGCGTATAAAAAGCTGTCTAAATGTTTTATTCTGTACCTGAACCTTATCATAAAGGCTCTAAGTAAACTTCCGTCAGCCTCCACCCTTCTCATGCTGGTGTAAATCACGGCATTTTTAGAGGTTACTAGCTTTATGTCTCCAAGTTGATCCAATTTATAGGCAAGATCTCCATCCTCCCCTCTGCTTCCATCTGTTTTATATCCTCCAATGTGCAAAGCATCCTTCTTTCTATAGGCCATACTGGCGCCTCCACAATTTAGATGAGGCCTTTTTCTTTGCTTCAAAAGCCAGGTTCCTAATTTAAAATATTGGTAAACTATTAAACCCGGAGAGTATCTATCATCTTCAGATAATGAAGCATGTAAACTTGTAGTGCATTTTATATGTCGCTTTTGTAAAGGATTAACCATTTCGGTAATCCATTCCGAACTATAAATGGTATCAGCGTCTCCTGTCACTACAATTTTACCTCTGGCCTCATCTAGCCCTCGTTGCCGAGCAAACCCATAACCTTTCCTCGCTTCGTAAACGCCATTTACTCCCAAATCCGCAATGATTTGTTCTGTACCATCTGTTGATGCATTATTAACAACAACAATTTCAATAGGAAAATCTACATTAGATTCTGCCAAACTGGCCAGGCAACCAAATAAATTTTTTTCTTCATTATGAGCTATTAATGCAATTGTCACCTCTGGCTTTCCACGCGTAAGCTTGGAGATTTTATTCTTTACCGACTGTAATTCTTCGGGTGAAATATTGGAATAATCCTTTCTCTGAAGCCTGTGGAGGTTCCTGATATTTACTGGCGGAATAAAAAGTTTCATGAAATTATCTGACAGTTTAATTCCAACTAATTAAAGCTGGTAATAGAGTAGGGTTGCTAAACTTAACTTCACATTAATAAAGTCTAAAAACACTCCTAAGTGTTTTTGACGGCCTTAACCTTCTTTCTTTTGCGCTTCCTTGCCATATCCGATTTAAATTGAAGCGTAAGTGTGGCCTTAAGAAATTTACGTAAAGCAGATCTGGACTTTTCAATTTCACCTAAAACAGAATCCATAAAGTCAGGCTCAACAGCATTCACCAACAGTCTTGGTTGTAGATTAAGCGTTTCTGTAAATTCAACAAGTGCAAATCGATCTGCTTTATTCCAAGATCGTTTGGCAGATACAACACATATTGCCATATCAAATTTCTCTACTAACTCAATAGGATACTGATCTCGAATAACACCTTTTATTTCAACAAAAATGAAGCTATACTTATCAAGATCCACATCATTGGGAACGAGATCCTTGATAGATTTTGCTTTAAGAAAATCATTTCCCAGCTGGTAGACCTGACGATCATACCCTACTGGCTCCTCAAATTCATCGTCAATAGGCTTGTACCCAACAACCAAAACTTTCTTCTCTAGTTCAACCAAATTATTGGCCATGGCATGGCTCATTAAACCCTTTCCTTCATCATCTCTGGTACTAAACACCAAAATTGTTTTTGGCTTCAGTCCAGAAACTTCCAATCTTCTGGCCTCAAGACGCAGGTTTTGGGTAATATGACCAACGGATTTAGCTTTAAGCCAATCCATATCCACATTTTTATATTCTGATTTTGGCGTTAAATCCGGATACGCTCCCAGCAACTTAAGCCCGGTTAGCTCCTCCCCTCTTACAGGCGTTCTAACTGTTGTATCTAAAAACTCAAAAACAACAATTAAAGCCAAGGGAACAATAAATCCTACAACAGCTGAAACCAGCACTAATAACAGTTGTTTTGATTTTATAGCATCAAGAGGAAACCTAGGTGGTACGGTAACCACAATACCCGCTGTTGAGATAGATTCGCTTTGCTGACGAGTAAGAGCCATGTTAAGACTATGATTTAACTCCAAATATTTCTTTTCCGCAATATCTACTGCCCTTTCAAGGCGACCCAGCTCTGAGCCTAAAGGCGAGAATTGATTGTAAGCATCCTGAAAGTAGCTTGATCTATTGGAAAGCACCCCTAAGCGTGCTTTACTTGCATCAAGGGTTAGGGTGGCAGACAACCATTGTTGAATAACACTTGCGCTATTTACACCTTCCTTTGTTTTACTATACTGAAATCTTTGTGACAAATTATTACTGAGTTCAGCCTCTAAAACACTGGCTTGGTCCCTTAACTTCTGTAGCTGGGCTTCATCATTGTAAAACACCTCAAGCTTTGCAATTTCAGAGTTAATGGCGGCTAGCCTGGTTCGTTTCTCCAGAAGGTCATCATTAAACTTCAACATATTTTTGTTGAGTTCCATACTACTTTCTAGCTGTTTTACTGTTGATTCTGCCGCAGCTTTAATCCTTAATTCCTCTTGGTATTGAGATTCAAGCTGGCTCTGCATACCGGCAATATTCCGGGTCTGTTGATCATAGTTAATAATCTTATTGCTAATCCTGAAATCTTTAAGATTTTCCTCAGCATTCATCAAATCAAGCCTGGCTTCTTCTACCTGGTCACTAAAATACTTTACAATATCATTGGATTGGCCGATTTTTATTTCAAGTAATTTTTTGGCAAAAACATCATTTAATATTTCAAGGGTTTGTTGGCAGATGTATGGATCGGTCCATGAATACTTTACCTCAATTAAATCGGAGTTACTTATCCGCCTAACGCTCAACCCACTAATCGCCTGATAACTGTAAGGAGAACTGCCAGCCTGAAAAAGCCCTCTTGATGCCCAGCTTCTAATATGCTTATTGTGCAACGATTTTATGTTTCTCAGCGTCATAGTTTCCGATCCGACAACAACTAAAGTATCTCTGCCTTCCTGTGGCAGGTAACCATCCAACAACTGCATAGTCGCTTCATTAAGTACGTTTTCCTGCTTTTCATCTGCCAGCATTAGCAGATGTTTGGTAAGCAAAATTTCGCCTACCTCGCCCAAGGTTTGTTCAGATTTTACAACATATATCAAGTTATCAAACTCATTACTTGTTGTCATGAAGTCAACCCTGGTTACCCCCAAAGCCTCAACACTTGGTCCAGAAGCCAAGCCCGTATATATCTCGGTTTTAGCTTCATATGTTTTTGGAAGGTTTCTGGTAAATAGAAAAACCACAATGGCTAATGCCATTGAACATAGCAAAAGCAAGTTCAGGTTCTTATTTAGGAGTCTTAAAAAACGTATAATATTCATGAGTTAAGAGTCTAATATTGTAGTTTGCTTAGCGGAACACCCACCAGCCGTTCAAGCAGAGCATAAGTATTTCCAAATTCTGTTTTTAGTTGCTCATATTCAGCAGCATACTTCGCCTTTAAGCCAGTGTTTGCACCCATTTGATCAAGGCTAAGCTCGCCATCCCTAAAGCGTTCTTCTGACATTTGAAAAATCAGATCGGAGAATTCCTTTGCTTCGGTACTAATTTTTATTAACCGTTGCAAAAGCAACAGTTGATTATAGGTATTTATTACCTCTTCTTTTATCTGTCTTTTCATCGCTTCCTTCTGCAACTCAATGATGTCAACATTAAGTTTAGCAACTTTCAATTTGTCCTTTCTATCAGCAAAATAGCTGAGCGGAACGCGTACACCAACTCCCAAAATATAACCCGATTGAGCTCCGGGATTATTGGGGTCAGAACTAGGGAAAAACACACCATCCTGAACCTGCGCTATGCCCGATTCTGACAGTCGGTATTGAGCAGATACACTAAGTAATTCAGCCCAATCTTTACGAGATCTGGACACTTCGTATTCCGACATTTTAATTTGTACATCAATCATATCCACAGACGTTGCATTAGCAATGGCGGAGTCAATTAATATTGAAAGTGGGGGCAGATATTGCGCTAAGTCTACAAACTGATCATTTGTTAATGAGTCAATAGGAGACTCAACAGGATCAATTTGTGCATTGGCATTTATACACGCAAACAAAATACAGCTTGCAAATAGAGAATTCTTCAAAATTTTCATGATCACACATTTTCTTTTTGAAACAGGGCGGGAATAGTTTTCAGAATTAAACGGATATCATTCCATAAACTTACTTTTCGGGCATATTGATTATCCAGGCCTTTCCTTTCATCTTCTGACATTTCGCCCTTCCCACGTTTCATTACTTGCCATAATCCGGTAATTCCTGCCGGGGCAAGAAACCTTTCACCCCAATCATCTGAGGTTAATTGCTCTGCTTCATATAGTGGTAAAGGCCTGTTCCCAACAATAGACATATCCCCTTTCAATACGTTAATCAGCTGTGGTAATTCATCAATACTGGTATTTCTTAAAAAACTACCAACTTTAGTAATTCGAGGGTCATTTTTAAATTTCACAAATGTGCCCGCCTGTTGTTTCTTTTTAAACACTAAATAATCCTCTTCGCTCATTGGCTGGCCATCCTTATATATAAGTGTTGGACTGTTTCCATCACCTTTATTGGTATCCTCCTCAACCTCTGCTGAATTTTCTGCATCTAGTGCATACTGATTCAAATGTTTTAAATCTGCCATACGTTGATCGGCATCAACATACATTGATCGAAATTTATAAAAATCAAAAACCTTGTATCCTGTACCCACACGTTTGGAAACATACCAAATTGGCCCCCTGCTTTCTAGCCTTAAAGCTATTGCCGTTACAATTAATAGCGGAGATAAAATTACTAGTGCAAATCCAGCCACGATAATGTCAAATATTCTTTTTGATATTGGAATCTGATATTCTTTGGATACGTCATTCACTGTTTTTGATAGCCGGGCGATAAGCATTTTCTTTAAGAAAGCAACCCTATGGGTAACCTGACCATTATTTTCAAAAGGAGAAAATACTTCGGTCACACCAGATTTGAGAAGTCCGACTCGCATGGCTTTCTCAGGATGATCCAACACTAAACCAAACGGAACACCATTACTATTTAACTGCTCCTTATATCTTTCAAAAATCCCCAGCCCATCCAAACCCTTAAGGCGAGAGTCAGAAATTACAAGATCATACTCACTGAGTTTTGAAAGATTATTGTGAAAACCAACAACATTTGATACGTGTGTTAGCTCCACCTCATCAGATTTTGCCAG
>CAXBJE010000009.1:0-19620 GCA_963975525.1 uncultured Owenweeksia sp.
ATTGGCACGAGCCAGGGTTGGGTTGTCACCAGAATTGGCTAAAATGGCTTTTTCAGCATCCGTAAAATCTTGTAAAAGGGGTTGGTTTTTACTATCCTGTTCATTGTAAAACTGAATGGAGGTATTGAAGTTTTTATTGGAATACCCGGTTTCACCATAAGCTACAGTGCGCAAATAGTTCTGCTCGGTGTATTGAAACTCAACAACCACTCTTCTCTCTTTGGTGATGGGGCGCAAGGCTGTAAAGGTTATTTCGCCAGCATTGTAGTCAATTACATAGTCGTATTGTTCGCCACGTTTCATCAGCACCCCATCAATGTACACCCGCTCGGAGCCGGAAATAATTATAATGAATTGTTCTCCGCTGTTTCCTCTAAGTTTATAAGGGCCCTGATTTCCTTCTTCGCCCATAAATCGGTTTCTCGCAAACTTACCCCGTGCAATACCGCCCTGTAGCTGAAGAGGTACAATACCTTTTCCGGCTTTTATTTCGGAAAAAATGCCTGCTCCGCTAATCCGTTTATCAAATTGTAGAAAAGGGTTTTTGCGTGAACCCATACTGTAATCTCCAGCTCGCAGTAGGCCAAAGTCAAGGTTCTCTAATTCTATATATACTTTATCAAACTCCTGAAGTTGCTGCGTGTAACCATCGGCCTGAACAGGCAAGCTGTTATCAGTAATGCTGGCTCGTATTACAGTGCCTTTGCCTAAATCTCCGCTTAATTGTAGGTTAAGGCTACTGTTTAATACAGCGTCCTGGTTATTTCCCACAGATACTCCCCGGCTAATGCTTCCGCTAGAACTGAGGCCATCAAAAGGTTTAAAAGCCTCATTTCCCGCAGGAGCGGAATAGGAGGGCTCGGTATTTACCGTAAAATCAGGTAGAATAATGGAGGTGTCTTTATTGCTAAATGTTTTATTGAGCGGTAAATCCAGCACTTTAAAACTCACGAAAGTGCTGTCCAGAAAAGGTGCAGGAAACAGTATATAGGATACGGGATGGGTTTTTAGAATATAAACCCCGGTAATGGTTTTACCCTTATTATCTGTAAAAACAATCTCTGAAGGCAATACTGGCAAGGAATCAAGAAAAAGAGAATCGGTGCCGCCAGGAATTAGTAAGGTGCGGTCAGGGCTCCAAATTTGGCTTGGCTGCTGGCCGTTTGCAGCTAGGGCCGCAAACAAAATCCCAATAAAAAACCACAGCCTTCTGATCAAACTCAAATTTGTTTTCAATATTAACGGCTAATTTCCACATTTGCCTGCTCACTTGCTAAAACGATATTTAAGATGAAAATTATTTCATACAACGTAAATGGTATTCGTGCTGCCACAACTAAAGGACTTATGGAATGGCTGAAAGCAGCTGATCCGGATGTACTTTGCTTGCAGGAAATTAAGGCCCTGCCTGAGCAGGTTGACCATGAGCTGGTGAAGGAAACGGGTTATCATGGCTACTATCATAGTGCCCAAAAAAAAGGGTATAGCGGTGTAGCCATCTTAACCAAACAGCAACCCGACCATGTTGAAATTGGCTGCGGTATTGATTATATAGACTATGAGGGAAGGATTATCAGGGCCGATTATGGAGATCTTTCAATAATGAGTGTTTATGTGCCATCTGGCACCAATCCGCTTAGGCAAGATTTTAAAATGCAGTTTTTAGCAGATTTTCAGAATTACATTAATGAACTAAAAAAAGTACGCCCCAATCTTATTGTTGTTGGGGATTACAATATTTGCCATAAACCTATAGATATTCACGACCCTATCAGAAACGCAAATTCATCAGGATTTTTACCCGAAGAGCGCGAGTGGGTAAGTGGTTTTATAGAAAGTGGTTTTATAGATACGTTTCGTCACTTCAATTCTCAGCCCGATAATTACAGTTGGTGGAGTTACAGAGCCAATGCCCGAAACAATAATAAAGGTTGGCGGATTGACTATCAAATGAGTAGCTTTTCGCTTAAGGATAAACTAGTTCGAGCAGCTATACTTCCGGAAGCCAAACACTCCGATCATTGCCCTATACTTTTGGAGCTAAATCATTAAAAAGTATCATTAATGATTATGTATTAAGAAAACAGACATGTAGAATAAATGAGAGTTTGTTGGAAAATCGATAGTCGATTTTGATTGATAGCTGATATATAGTGGGTTACATTTTTACTTTTTAGTTCACGGCAAGAAGTTTTCTTACGGAATATTACTATTTTAATAGTCTCCAACTTAAATAGTAATAATTATGAAAAACTTGTACCAAAAGGTGATGCGCAGATTTACCGCCACCTTAACCGTTCTGGCAATTCCATTTTTGGCAATTGCCCAATTAGATTCTGCCTATTGCGTGTCTGATTCCACCTGGCTTAAAAGTGATTCGATTACAACCTCTACAGTATTTGGTTACTGGAGTGGTGTATCAGGAGTTCTACCCGATTCAGGCTCATACAACTCCAACGCCATGATAGGTCAACCTTATGGCTACCATACTATTGATTCTGTAGAAGGGTCTTATGTGGTGAAAACAGGAAATAATATTACTTATTTCCGTAAAAAACTCATTCTCGATACTCTTTCGGATCTTTCAATAAGAGTTCGTTTAAGTATTGATGATCACGCTGAAATTTATGTTAACGGAACTTTGCTGGTGGGTATTTACGATACAGTAGAAAACACCAACTGGCACGATGATCCATTTGATGTATTGATTGAAGAAGACGGAACCGTTCACAATGGATATATGGGCGGTGATTTGTACGATTCAATAACCACGATGGATATGGATAGCTTATTCAATATAGGCGACAACGAAATTGTGGTGGTATGCCGTAATTTGTCTGGTGCTAACAATAAAGGTGGTTTTTCATTCAGGATAGACCTAAAGGGTACACCCGGAGTAAAAGTCACCGGCAGCGTTGTTTCAACAGATGATTTTACTAAGAGCACAGTAACTACTCCTTCTAGCTACAGTGGAAACTGGGGCGGTGTAAGCGGTACACTTCCATTAACAGCTACTTATACATTACCAGCTGTAAAAGGTCAGCCCTATTCTTATCATTCAATTGATTCGGTGCCAGAAGCCGATGTAATTGTCGCCTCTAATAACATCACATATTACAGATATGAGTTTGATATTACAAAGAAGGACTCATTAAACGCCAGATTTAGAATGAATGTTGATGATGCCATGGAAATTTATGTAAACGGCTTTTTTGTGGCCCTGGAGGGAAATACCTCTAAGTTGAACTGGAGGAATCCTAACCATGATATCAAGTTCAATCAGGATGGAAGTGTTTCTAACGGATTTATGGGCGGAGACGCTTTTGATGTACACACCTTCTCTGCTATGGGCGATATTTTTGTGGTAGGAACCAATGAGCTTGTTTTAGTTATTAGAAATCAACCTAAGCCCGGTGACCTTGGAGGTTTCTCTTTCAGGATGGATTTGGACTCTGATGGCGAAGATGTAATTGTGGATAATAAGAGCGCCAGAGCCAACATGTTCACCCGTTCAGATAACAATAGCCTAACTGCAGATATTTATCCTAACCCATCGCTTGGTTGGATAAACGTAGCTGTAGAAGATCCAGGTCTATTTGATGTATATCTATATGATGTAAACGGAAGGTTACTTACCAGTTCTTCAAATAATACGGGTACAGCAGGACTAAATATTTCTGACTATGCCTCAGGAGTATACTTTGTAAAAGTGGTAACACCCACCAAATCATTTTCTGGTAAAGTGTTAAAACAATAGTTTATAGCTAATTAATGATTTTAGTAAGCCCTGCCATTTCTAAAATGGCAGGGCTTTTTTTGTTTTGGAGTGTTTTTGAACTAGTCAAGCAGGATTTAACAGACAAAATCAAAAATAATGGGGGCATAAATGATTCCGCAACAGGTCTAAAGTGGGATGTTGGGAAACTTTATTGTTTGAAATAGTGATAGTTTGTAGAAAAACTACACGTATAATAAGTAAGGTGCTGATAGTCAGTGCGATTATTTTATATCATTTTTTCACAAAACCAAATCTTTGGTCTTTCAATTGCCGTATGTATCTGCAAATAGTATCAACTCAATTATTAATCAATTATGAAAAACAATTACATGATGGCGATTCGCAAGGCGATCGTAGCCGTTGCCGTAATGGCAATACCTGCCGTTACATTTGCTCAACAAGATTCTGCATACTTTGTGTCAGATTCTACTTGGTCTAAAAGTACCGTCATAACACCTTCCACAGTGCTCGGTTACTGGAATGGCGTTGCGGGAGTTCTTCCTGCCGTGGGTACTTATACGCTTCCTGCTTTGGTAGGACAACCTTATGGTTTTAATTCAATTCATCCTGTTGATAGCGCGAAGGTTATTAAAACTGACAACAACATCACTTACTTTAGAAAGCTTATCACCTTAGACACTTTAAGTGATATCTCCGCACGCGTTAGATTAAATGTTGATGACCACGTGGAAGTGTACATTAATGGAAAGCGATTGGTTGGAGAGTATGATGCCGTTTTAAAAACCAATTGGAAAAATCCACCATTTGATGTTTTGTTTAAAGATGATGAGAGCGTAGTGAATGGCTACATGGGTGGAGATGTCTATGATTCTACAAGCACCATGGATATGGATAGTCTGTTTGTATCAGGTATTAATGAAATTGTAGTTGTTTGTAGAAACCTGGCAGGAAGCACAAATAAGGGTGGTTTCTCTTTCCGTTTAGATATTAAAGGAACTCCTGGTGTACCTACCAAAGGGTTTATCTCTTCAAATGGATTTACATTTAAGAAAAGCACTTCTCAAACTCCATCATCATTCAATGGAAACTGGGATGGAGTATTTGGTGTGTACCCAGCAGCCAGTACATTTACCTTAGCTCCAGTGGTAGGCCAGCCGTACAGCTACGTGTCATTAGATCCTGTGCCTGATGCTACGGTTATTAAAACTGGCAATAACACAACCTATTACAGAACAACATTTGAAATTACTAAAAAGAACATGCTTAATGCTCGTTTTAGAATGAATGTAGATGATGCCATGGAAATTTACATCAACGGATTTTTAGTTGCGCGAGAAGGAAACACCTCTAAAACAAACTGGAGAACTCCTTTCCATGATCTTAAATTTCATCAAAATGGCAGTGTTTCTAATGGGTTTATGGGTGGTGATGCTTTTGACTTCGTTACATTTTCTAATATTGAAGATGTTTTCAGTGTAGGAGTAAACGAGCTTGTATTGGTAATCAGAAACCAGCCTAAAGTTGGTGATGCTGGTGGCTTCTCTTTCCGCATGGATTTGGACGCTAATGGAAGCCCGGTAATAAAGAAATCAGCCAATGTGAGAAACCTTCCGGGTTCAGAAAGCAACATTTTTGTGGCCGAGGTTTATCCTAACCCAAGTAATGGCTGGATAAATGTGGCACTGGAAGATGGTGGCAACTTTGATGTACATGTTTATGACATGAACGGAAGGTTACTAACATCTGTAAATGACAATACCGATCAGACTGGCGTTGATATCTCGGGATACGCTAAAGGAATATATTTTGTAAAAGTTATTTCTGGCACACAGAGCTACACCGCTAAAGTGATGAAGCAATAAGCACTTACCGTTAAGTTATCAATGAGCCCATTCCGGTTTACCGGGATGGGCTTTTTTACTTAAGGTTATTAATACCTGGCTATTCATAAAATTTTGCCTATTAATCTCAATAAGGCTATACCACTGCTACTTTCGCTATTTACAAGATTACTATTATGAAAAGGATATTTCTGTTTGTATTGGCTGTCGTAACATTTACGGCATGTGTATCTCCTAAAATTCACAAAGAACTTCAGGCCAAGTACCAGGGCATTGAACAAGAGAACACCAACCTTCGTGCTGAGAATGATTCATTACAGGCCGGATATACCACTTGTGCTGATGAGTTGAGCAGATTGAAAACAAGTATGGCGCAACTAAAGAAAGATACTACTGAAAGTGGGGCTACTTTTCGTGAATTGCAGGGTAAGTATAGAGAGCTTAATAAGAATTACGAGTTTTTGTTGGAGAACAACAACGCCCTTATGGCGAGCAATCAGGCCGAAAATAAGAAGCTAATTAACAAGCTTAACACCCTACAAAAAGACCTTCACTCCAAGGAAGATTCCCTGACAAAGGAGCAGCAGAAATTGGAATACCTGAGTAAGGAATTACAAAAACGTGAAGCCCGTGTTTATGAGTTGGAGTCTTTAATTGCTGAACAGGACAGGAAAGTAAACGAAGTGCGCGAAACACTGAAGAAGGCCCTGTTTGACTTTGATGGAAAAGGACTAACGGTGGAAATGCGCGATGGAAAAGTATATGTTTCATTAGAGAACAGCTTATTGTTCCCAAGTGCTAGCTGGGCGGTAGAGCCACGTGGTAAAAAGGCTTTGGATGAATTGGCTAAAGTATTGGCTAAAAACAAAGACTTAAACGTAATGGTGGAAGGGCATACCGATGCAGATGCCTATAAAGGCTCAACAGCTGTAAAAGACAATTGGGACCTTTCGGTAATGAGGGCTACATCCATTGTAAAAGTGCTGACCTCTAACAAAGAGGTAAACCCGGCACGTATTACTGCGGCTGGCCGAAGTGAGTATGTACCCATTGCTACAAACGAAACTACAGAAGGCAAAGCCAAAAACCGCAGAACCGAAATAATCATTACACCCGATCTTGATAAAATTGTAAAGGTGCTTGGGGAGGTGAAGTAAGCGAGCTTTTAATTGATGGTTTGGTATGGCTAAAATGGAGATATCATTAATAGCATGATTTTTCGTTAGTAACCAGACCTATGAAAAATATACGCTACGCAACTCGTTCTAAAATGACGCCTTGGCGCAAGGTTTCCCTGGCGTCATGGAAACCTACAGGTGATTCATCAGCCTACTGCATGGAGGATGTTATAATGGATCCTTTATTGGAGTTTTGCGAGCAAAGGAATATCAGCATCAACAGTTTCTTTATCAAGGCGATTTCCAACACCATTGCCAAACATCCCAAGATAAACAGTACAGTGCGCTGGGGTAAAATTTACCAGCGAGAAGATATCAGTGTGTTTTTCCATACTATAATTAGTGCCCAGGCCGATGATCTTAGCGGAGTTGTAATAAAGAAGGCCCATGAAAGACCTCTGGAAAACGTAAATAAGGAGTTTATTGGGAAGGCTAAGCAGGCTAAAATGGGGGTTAACGATTATGTAGAATCCAAGAAGATTATTGATAAACTGTCACCATTTTTAGTAAAGCCACTTTTAAGGCTATATGGTTTTTTAACCTATGCCCTTAACTGGAATTTTAAAGTGTTTAAATCCAAAACTGATGCCTATGGAAGTGTAATGCTTACCTCCGTTGGTGGCATCGGTATTTCAAATGCATTGTGCCCCATATCGCCTTACACACGGGTGCCCATGGTAATTTCAATGGGTAAAATAGGGCCCAGGCCAGTGGCTGAAAACGGGGCGGTGGTGGTGAAGAATGTAATTACTCTTGGTTTTACATTTGATCATAGAATTATGGATGGAATTCATTTTGCAGAATTTTTTGCTTGCCTCAAAGCATATTTGGTGAATCCCAAAACCATTGAGCCATGAGCAAATCAAAAATGCATAATATGGCAACCACCAGCCCCAGATTACTGCGGTGGTTTGCTTCCAAAAACCCATGGATGGTGCTAGTGAAGCTTTTGCCATTAGTGGGGATATTCATCTATGGGGCAATGCAAGTTTCGCACTTCAGTTGGCTTATTCCTGTTTACTTTCTTATTGGGATACTTACCTGGAGTTTCTTTGAGTACGCCACGCACCGTTGGGCTTATCACATAGATTTTAAAAACAGAAAGGTAAGATGGGTTTTGGAAGCCTTTCATATTTATCACCATACTAATATGAGGGATTACCGTGTGCTTAATGCAGGTATCCTGTTGATTTACCCATTGACTATAATCTTTTGGTTAGGAGCCTTCCTTATTTCTGGAGAGGTAGCCACAGCTTCTTACTTTGGGTTAGGCACTTTAGCCTATTACTACTTCTATGAAAACGTCCACTACTATATTCACTATAGGCTTTACCATAAGGGATATATGGCCATGATACAGAAGTACCATTTATACCACCATTACAAAAAATGGGATGTGAATTATGGTAATACCATTAGTCTTTGGGATAGGGTTTTTGCTACGTATGATGGGCGTTACAGGGAGCTGAAATTATCTACTGAGCAGATAGAGGATTTAATAACTGGAAAGAGAGGTGAATAGTGTAATTAGCAACGTTATTGCCTGATTATCTGTTTTCTAATCTGGTTATAGTAACGATGGAAGCAAGGTATATACGAATGGCGGTATATTTTGTTTATACACTACTTCGTGATTAATACAAGACAAAAAATGATGTGGTTGTTGCCTGAATGGCGAGGAGTCAAACAGGAATAACTCATCAAAATAGCTCCAATGTAAATTCAGGTTATCATAACCATCATAAAATCTCTTTTCAACTTCAAAGTCTGGTACAAAATGCCCCCCGTTTGCTACCCTTACTCTAACTCGCCTTTTGGCTTCGGCCGTTGTGTCAAGGCACAGATAAATGAGATTCAGCCCGAAACCAGCTTTTTTAAATTTTTCTGGCCAAAATAAAGGGGTAGAGTTGAAGTTGGTTTCATAAGTAAAGCTCTTTTGGTTTTTAATACAGAAATTTACTCTCGCCCTCAGTATTTCAAAGGTTTTGTTGTGAGCCATGTTTTCCCGTAACTCAGAGTCGGGCATGGCTCTATAGATTTTCAAAAATTCCTTATCATAGTCAAAGGAAGGAGCGCCCGAGGGTGAAATGGCGGAAGAAAATGAGGATTTGCCTGAACCGTTACAGCCGGCAATTACTGTTAGTTGCGGCCTACTCATTAAATTGAGGGGCAACTTGTGGATCAATATTTAAGGTATTGTCTTTTAATTTTTGCTGATATATATCGATCTCTTTGAGAATCTTTGGCATTTGTTCAGCCATTCGCTTTTTTACTTTCTCAATATCCATAGATGAACTTTTTTGTTTTGCCTACAGCAAATTTACAAATCTGATAGCTGATGTAGTCTGGTAATAAGGATATTGAGAAATTGAAGTCCTAAACTTACCCAAAAAGCCTTTCAAACACCTCCTCAATCTTACCGCACTGTATAACCCTTATTCCGTAGCCTTTAGTGCTGAGTTTGCTATGTGAACTAATGTAGATTTCATCAAAGCCCATTTTTTCGGCTTCACCAATTCGTTGATCAATTCGGGCTACCGGGCGTATTTCTCCACTTAGGCCAACTTCTGCCGAAAAGGCAATTTTTACGGGTAAGGCCATATCTTGATTTGAGGATAGTACTGCAGCCACAACTGCCAAATCAATCGCAGGGTCATCTACTCTTATACCACCAGTAATATTTAAGAATACATCTTTACTGGCCAGGTGAAATCCACAGCGTTTTTCCAGTACTGCCAAAAGCATATTCAGTCTTCGGGTATCGTAGCCTGTGGTACTGCGCTGAGGTGTTCCATAAACAGCGGTACTTACCAATGCCTGTATTTCTATTAGCATTGGCCTGATACCCTCTAATGTGGCGGCAACTGCATTTCCGCTCAGGTCATCATCCTTACGGGAAAGTAGAATTTCACTGGGATTGCTCACTTCTCGCAATCCTTCAGTTACCATTTCGTAAATACCCAATTCGGCTGTGGAGCCAAAACGGTTTTTTTGAGCACGGAGTAAACGGTATACATGGTGACGGTCGCCTTCAAACTGCAGAACAGTGTCAACCATGTGTTCCAAAATCTTTGGGCCGGCAATGTTGCCATCCTTGGTAATATGCCCTATTAAGAATAGGGGTGTATTGGTTTCTTTAGCAAATTGGATGAATTCTGCCGCACACTGCCTTATTTGCGAAACCGAGCCCGGAGCCGATTCAATAATTGGGGAGTGCAAGGTTTGTATAGAGTCCACAACCACCATTTCAGGTTCGGTGATGGCTATTTGCTTAAAAATTTCCTGGGTGGATGTGGCGGTTAGTATGTAGCAATTTTCATTTCTAATGCCAATACGTTGGGCACGGAGTTGAACCTGTTGTTCACTTTCTTCACCAGAAATGTAAAGACACTTGCGCGAAACACGAAGTGCTACCTGTAGCATAAGGGTGCTTTTGCCTATGCCTGGCTCACCACCCATCAGTGTAACAGAACCTTCAATCATACCTCCACCCAATACGCGGTCCAACTCCTTACTGCCTGTTTTTACGCGGATTCCGGCTTCGGCCGTTACTTCACCAATGGGCCTAACCCTGCTTTTGGTTACTCCACCTTTGTTAGCCTTGTTATTCCAGGCAACTGCCGTAGAAAGGTTTTGCTCCACAACTTCTTCTACAATAGTATTCCATTCACCACAACTGCTGCATTGGCCAAGCCATTTGCTGTGTTGTGTTCCACAGTTTTGACAAAAGAAAGTTGTTTTTGCTTTTTTAGCCATCCTTTAAAGAAGAAATTGGGAGGGCAATTTAGGTATTCTCTTCAGTGACTTGAAGTGCTTCGGCTTTTTTGTTTTTGCCTCTAACCCGGGCCATGGCAACAACAGCAATCAAACCACCAATAATTGTCATTATTAGCTGGCCGGTATGCACTAATGTGGCGAAGCTTACACCATCGGTAGCAGCAACTCCAAGTACTCCTAGAGCTAACATCACCAAGTAATGATAAGCTCCAATTCCTCCGGGGGTAGGCACTACCATGCCTAAGCCGGCTACTATCATTACAAATAATCCGCTGGATGGATCAAGGTGTTCTGTAGCTGGTAGGGCAAATACGCAGATGTAAACCATTAAATAATACATGCCCCAAATAAACAAGGTGTGTAAAATAAAGGGCCATTTGTTTTCCAGTTTACCAATGGATTTTAGCCCTTCTTTTATGCCTGCCCAAAAGTCTCTAACCTTGGAGTATATAGGCATGTGCTGAAATTTGTGACGCATTAAATACAAGGCGGCCACACCTAATAACCCTGTTGCTACTGTGATTATTTTAATAACGGTTCCGGTGTTGTTTCCATCATCAGCTACATCCTTATTAAAGGCAGTATCAAAAAAGCTGTTCAGTTGATCAAACTCCAAAATCAGTGTAAGTAGGGTAAGCAAAATGAGCATAATCATATCGATTACCCGCTCTAAAATCACGGTGCCGAAAAGTCGGTTTACCGGGATTTTATCCGTTTGCTGTAAAGCTGTACATCTGGCCAGTTCACCAGCTCTGGGAATCAAAAGGTTGGTTAGATAGCCGATGGAAACGGAGTGAACTGCGTTCCACAAGGCTGGCTTTTTGCCAAGTGGTTCCAGCAATATCACCCATCGCATACCACGGCTAATAAAGGCCAGATAGCCCATTATCATTGATGCTAATACATATTCGTATTTGGCTTTCTGAAAATCCTCGACCAGTTTACTGAATTCGGTATTTTTAAAAGCGAGGTAAAACAAAAAGCATCCTGTTCCTAAAAATATCGAGTACTTCAGGATTTTAGATAGCGTGGCTTTCAAAACTAATTCAGGCTATTTGAATACTCGTTTGGGAAAATAATAGTGGGTCTAAAAGCTTTGGCTTCTTCAAACTCCATCCGGGCGTAAGAAATAATAATTACAATGTCACCCGCTTGTACCTTGCGGGCTGCGGGTCCGTTCATGGTGATTTCTCCACTGCCACGGCTGCCGGTAATTACATAAGTATCCAACCGCTCTCCGTTGTTCACGTTTACTATAGATACCTTTTCACCTTCTATCAGGTTAGCAGCATTCATCAGGTCCTCATCAATGGTTATACTGCCTATGTAATTTAGGTCAGCCCCCGTAATTTTTACCCGATGTATCTTCGACTTTAAAACCTCTATTTGCATGCTGCAAAATTACTTTAAAATAATAATAAGTTATCGATAAGCCTTACGCCCGAAATGTGTGCGGCTATAAAGATTCTCGCGCTTTTTGCTTCCTCCCAGCTATCTATATTCCTAAGGTTTTCCTGATTTACGATTTCCACATATTCAAGTTCCAGAGGCTTTTTTTCAAAATTCTTTCTAATGGCCTTGGTCAATTCTATTGGAGAGAATGATTTGTGGTTATCTCTCGCCCAAATCAGGTTTTGGATAATTGCTAACGCTTTATGCTGATCTTCTTCCGAAAGGAGCTGATTACGACTGCTTAACGCCAGGCCCTTTTCACTACGTTCAATTGGGTGAGGAATAATATCCACCTTAAAACCCATCTGCCCACTTACATGTTTTATTATCTGTAGTTGCTGGTAATCCTTTTCGCCAAAATAGGCTTTATCAGGATTCACAATTTTGAAGAATCTGCTAACTATGGTAGCAACACCATCAAAGTGACCAGGACGATGCGCACCTTCCATTACAGTGTCAAGCTCACCCAGGTTAATTTTTTGAGATTCAACTTTTTCCGGGTACATTTCCTCAACATCAGGATGAAATAATACCTGGCATTCGGTTGTTTCCAACTTGGCAATATCGTCATCAATATTCCTGGGGTACCGCCTCAAATCCTCTGCATTGTTGAATTGTGTTGGATTAACAAAAATACTTGCCACTACCACATTGTTATCGCGAGAAGCATGATTTATTAGAGCAAGATGTCCGCTGTGTAAAGCGCCCATTGTAGGAACAAAGCCAATGGATAACCCTTTGGAGCGTTGTTCGTTGAGGTGTTGAATAAGTGTTTGAGCCGTCCGGAATATGTGCATTTAGGGGCGGTTAAAGCGGACAAAGCTATAATTATAAGTTGAAAAAGTGCTAAGTTTTTGGTAGTTTTGCAGCTTATTTACTTAAAGAAAGAAACCTCTGATGGATAGTAAAAGAATTCTGTATGTAAGCCAGGAAATCCACCCTTATCTCCCCGAAAACGAAATATCTAAACCCTCTCTCGAACTTCCCAAAAAAATGAATGAGAAGGGCCATCAGGTGCGTGTTTTTATGCCGAGGTATGGTTTGATTAATGAAAGAAGACACCAACTACATGAAGTAATCCGCCTTAGCGGAATTAACATTATTGTTAATGACATGGATCAACCGCTTATCATTAAGGTTGCTTCTGTTCCGCAAGCAAGAATGCAGGTTTACTTTATTGATAATGAAGAGTTCTTTAAAAGAAAAGCCACTTTTTATGATGAAGATGGTAACTTCTTTTCTGACAATGATCAGCGTGCCATTTTCTTTTGCCGTGGGGTAATAGAAACAGTAAAGAAACTGGGATGGTCCCCTGATATTATTCACTGTCACGGTTGGATGGCTAGCTTTATGCCAATGTATTTGAAGAAGTTTCATTATGACGATCCATTATTTGCTGAGAGCAAAGTGGTGATGTCCATTTACAATTCCAAGCCTCATACCATGGACGCCTCGCTTTTGGACAACCTTAAGTTTGATGGGATTAACGGGCAGGACATTAAGAAATATGAGAATGCCGATTTAAATCAGCTTTACGCTGCAGGAGCAGCCTACAGCGATGCCGCAGTAATGGGTGCAGAAAATGTTAGCCAGGAATTAAAAGATTTGGTTGCTTCTAACGTTGATACGGTTGTAGATTTTTCTGAGGGCGATGATTATGTAACAAGAGTTCATGATTTATACGAAAGCCTTATCGAGGAAGAGTCAGTAGCCTAGTAACTATTTTATGAAATTATTGAAATTAGATTTTTGGAAGAGAGCCATAGTTATTGTGGCTCCTTTTCTTTTTATAGCCTGTGAGAAGCCTAATGAAGAACTTGGTTTTAATCAGGTTATTGGCTCAGTAGCCGGGTTGGGAGTAATTGAGTTTGATAGCTTGATAACATACACGCAGGGTATAGATAGCCTTTTGGTAGCAACAGATGAAACGCAGTCTGCCTTTGGAGGATATTCGGGTAATAAACTGGTGGGATCAATAACTGACGGACACTTTGGGCGTACAGAGGCTTCCTTTGTAAGCCAGTTGATATTGACTGATATTGACCCGGATTTTGGGACTAACCCAAACGTGGATTCAGTATATCTTTATCTTAGATATGCCGGTTCGTATGGAGATACTTCAAAGATTATGAATCTGGAAGTTTTTGAGCTTGCTGGCGATATTAGGCCAAACGGAGTTGTGTTGGATGCAGACTCTAATGAAGTGGATAGTGCATATTATTCAAACTTTCAACCTATACTTGGTGCAACACCTGTTTTACTCGGATCTAAAAGTTTTGTACCAAGACCAAAAACCAATGTAAGGATAGAAAGCGCATTTACAGGACCTACTTTAAAATTGGCACTGGATACTAACTATTTTCAACAAAAATTTGCTGATGTAGGTGATGGAAATAACACTGACCTGGCCAGCAATGCAGCCTTTATTAAGTATTTTAAGGGTATTTATGTAAGGGCTACTACCGTAAACGGATCCATCCTTTATTTCAATTTGGGTTCCACCAACTCCAGACTTAAGGTGTATTTTCATAATGATGAAGACCCTGAAGTGCAAAGTGTAACGATGAACTTTAGCCAAAGTAGCGATGTGCAGCCTGTTGGATTTAATATGTTTAACAATGATTATTCAACGGCCAAGTTCGATCTGGGCAATATGAATACTGTTATTGGTGAAAAGGTGACATATGTTCAGGCAATGGGCGGTGTTACTACGGTAATTGATATTCCTAACTTGCAATGGTTGGCAGATTCTTCAATACTGATAAATCAGGCTTATTTAGAAATAAGAAAGGAAAGAGGAACAGGTTTAGGGCTGGCGCCTCCCCCAGGCTTGGAAATTAGAGAGTTTACAAGTAGAGGCCCCGGTTCTACAATTCGCGATTTTGCCACTGCTACTGGTGGAGGTACTTTTGTTGCGGAGGAAATTAGAGATGGGTATTATAGGTTTAACATCACCAAATATGTATTTGAGGTAGTTAATACCGGTGTACCTAAAAAACTGGCGGTAGTACCAGTTGCAAAAAGTACCGCGGCAAATAGAGTTATACTACAAGGAGGTTATGGCACGGAGAGCCCGGTTCGCCTAAAAGTTTATTATACCAAACCGTAGAGATTATGTGTGGAATAGTTGGTTATCTCGGAAAAAGAAATGCAGTACCTGTAATAATCAATGGCCTTAAGCGCCTTGAGTACAGAGGGTATGATAGTGCAGGCATTGCTGTTATTAATACAGCTTCAAATCTGCAATTAGTTAAGTGCAAAGGCAAAGTATCTGACCTGGAAGAAAAAATGGGTGATGATGTGTCAGAGAGCCATATTGGAATAGGCCATACACGCTGGGCAACCCATGGTGCACCAAACGATGTAAATGCTCACCCCCACGCCTCAAATTCTGGCAGGCTGGTGTTAATTCACAATGGGATAATTGAAAACTATGCTTCTATTAAAGAGGCCTTGGCAGCCAGAGGAGTAGTTTTTCATAGCGATACTGATACTGAGGTATTGGTGAATCTTATTGAGGATATACAAAACGCGGAAAAAATTTCTCTTGAAAAAGCAGTGCGCCACGCCCTTAACCAGGTTGTAGGTGCGTATGCTATTTGTGTTTTTGATAAAAATGATAACCAGAAAATAGTAGTTGCTAAAAAGGGAAGTCCTTTAGTAGTGGGTATTGGTGAAGAAGAGTTTTTTATTGCCAGTGATGCCACTCCTTTTTTAGATTACACCAAAACCGCGGTATATCTGGAAGATGATGAGATGGCCGTTGTTAAAATTGGTGAGAAGCTTTCGGTTCGCTCCATTAAGAGCAATAAGGCCATTGATCCTTACATCCATCAATTAAAAATGGACATTGAAGCCATTGAAAAAGGTGGCTACGATCACTTTATGCTTAAGGAAATATATGAGCAACCAAAGTCAATACGCGATACGTTGCGTGGAAGATTGTTGCCAGAGCAGGGGCTGATAAAGATGGGCGGTGTGTTTGAGTACCGCGAAAAATTCCTGAAAGCCGAGCGCATTATTATTATTGGATGTGGTACCTCATGGCACGCAGGCTTGGTAGCCGAATATATTTTTGAAGATCTGGCCCGAGTGCCGGTTGAAGTTGAATATGCTTCTGAGTTTAGATATAGAAACCCTATTATTTCTGAAAAGGATGTAGTAATTGCCATCAGCCAATCGGGAGAAACCGCTGATACCCTTGCAGCCATTAAGTTGGCTAAAGAAAAGGGAGCAACCATATTTGGAATTTGCAATGTGGTAGGTTCGTCTATTGCCAGAGAAACTCATGCAGGGGCATATACTCACGCAGGTCCCGAAATTGGCGTGGCCTCTACTAAAGCGTTTACAGCGCAGGTTACAGTTCTATCAATGATGGCATTGCTTATTGCCAATGATAAGGGACTTTTGAAAAAGTCATACTACCATCAGTTGCTTACTGAGCTGGACAGTATTCCGGCCAAAATTGAAAAAATGCTGGAGAGCGATGCTCAAACCAAGTATATCTCTGGTCTTTTTAAAGATGCTAAAAACTTCCTGTACTTAGGTAGAGGGTTTAATTTCCCGGTAGCGCTGGAAGGTGCTCTTAAGCTAAAAGAAATCAGCTATATACACGCAGAGGGCTACCCGGCAGCAGAAATGAAGCACGGGCCAATTGCTCTTATTGATGAGAACATGCCAGTTGTTGTTATCGCTCCAAAGAGTGGCCAGTACGAAAAGATTGTGAGTAACATTCAAGAAGTAAAAGCTCGTAACGGAAAGGTGATTGCGGTTGTAAGCAACGGAGATTCTGAGATTGCCCGTATGGCCGATCATGTTATTGAAATAGAGGAAACCATGGAGGTGTTTTCTCCACTACTTACAACAGTACCTATGCAGTTACTGTCATACCACATAGCTGTAATGCGCGGTTGTAATGTTGACCAGCCAAGAAACCTGGCGAAGTCAGTTACCGTGGAGTAAGAATATTGTTCAACAAAAATTTGAAGAGCCTGTTAAAGAAATTTAGCAGGCTTTTTTAGTAGGCGCTGCTACTTCCCGTTGTACTCGTTCATGGCAGTATTTAATCCTGCCAAAGCAAAAGTCTCGATGGCTTTACAGCTCATTTCAATGCGTGGTTTTAGTGCTTTTACTTCCTCAGGAGTCCACGCACCTAGCACATGCTGTATTTGGGTTCCTTTAGGGAAGTCATTACCAATACCAAACCGTAGGCGGGCATAGTCTTGCCGGCCAAGAATTTGATTGATATGTTTCAATCCATTGTGGCCGCCATCGCTTCCTTTTCCTTTGATGCGTATGGCACCAAAGTCTAAAGCCACTTCATCAACCACTACCAATAAGTTTTCCAACGGAATTTTTTCCTCCTGTAACCAGTAATTAATGGCTTTGCCACTTAGGTTCATGTAGGTAGAGGGCTTAATCAAAACCAGTTCTTTATTCTTAATCTTAAGGTTGGCTTTGTCAGCGTAACGGTCGGTCTTAAAACTAATATTGGACGCCCCGGCAAGGGCGTCCAATATCTTAAAACCTATATTATGACGGGTTTCCGCGTATTCATCACCGATGTTTCCTAATCCGGCTATGAGAGACTTCTTCACCCTTCAGAAGATTATCTATGCTTCAGCAGCAGCTTCGGTAGCTTCAGCTCCTTCAGCAGTTGCTTCTTCACCTTCAGCTCCTTCTTCTTCCTCATCATCAACATCTTCAACAGCAGTACGTGCAGTTTGGATGGTAAGGATTGTTCTTTGTGGTTCGTGCATGATTTCAAAACCTTCGGTTTTAACATCTTCAACACGTATAGCCTGACCAATTCTCAAGTTCTCGATATCAATATCAAGTTGTCCTGGAAGGTGATCTTCGGTTGCTTTAACTCTTAACTTACGTAGGTTTACTTTAAGGCGTCCACCATTACGTACACCACGAGCATTTCCAATTAGGTTAATTGGAATTTCGATGGTAATCTCTTTACCAGGAGTAACTTCATAAAAATCAACGTGCTCAGTTTCATCCGTTACCGGGTGATATTGCACATCGCGAATTACAGCCTTGTATGTTTTGCCATCAAGGGTGATTTCTACCAGGTGAGCCTCAGCAGTAAACAAAAGCTCTTTAAAATTTTTATCTGCGGTGAAGAAGTGAACATTCTCTTCTCCTCCGTAAATTACACATGGTACATTTCCTTCTCTTCTAAGAAGCTTTGCGCTTTTGCTTCCTACTTCACTACGTAAAGTACCTTCGATGGCTATCGTTTTCATCGTTACTTGTTTTTATTACTCTAAAATATGGGAACTAATGGACTGGTGGTGATGTACTTTATGCATAATATTAGCAAAAAGATCCGCCACCGAAATCACTTTTATTTTTTCTGGTAAGTTTTGATGCGGAATGGTATCCGTAATCACCAACTCATCCAGTTTAGAATTCTGTATTCTTTCAAATGCCTTGCCCGAAAGTACACCGTGTGTACAATAAGCTCTAACACTTTTGGCTCCTTGGTCTATAAGCATATCAGCTGCTTTAGTAAGGGTGCCTGCCGTATCAATCATATCATCAATAAGGATAACGTTACGGTCTTCTACATTACCGATAACCGTCATTTTATCAATTACATTGGCCTTTTTACGTTGCTTATAGCAAATTACTACTTCGCTCTCCAGCCATTTAGCATAGGCATTTGCTCTTTTCGATCCTCCCATGTCAGGAGATGCAATCGTCAAATCATCAAAACCTAATGCCTTTATGTGTGGCACAAAAAGCGAGGATGCAAAAACATGATCAACAGGTACAGAGAAAAATCCCTGAATCTGATCGGCATGTAAGTCCATCGTCATAATACGGGTTGCACCTGCTGCCTCTAAAAGATTAGCAACCATACGGGCGCCTATTGGCACACGAGGCTTGTCTTTTCTATCCTGACGAGCCCATCCAAAATAAGGTATTACAGCTGTAATGTGCTTTGCTGATGCTCTTTTGGCTGCATCTATCATCAACAAAAGCTCCATAAGGTTTTGAGTTGGCTGCATGGTGCTGCCAATCAAAAACACACGGCCACCACGCACGGTTTCCTCAAAAGAGGGTTGAAATTCGCCATCGCTAAACTCAGCGATTTCAATTTTACCCATAGGCTGACCATAGGCCTTAGCCATGTTTTCAGCCAATAGCTTTGAGCTTCTTACAGCGAATATTTTTGCAGATGGTACCAATTGCTTAATCCTTTGGTATTGTTGATTTTAAATGCCCTCAAAAAAGGGCTGCAAATGTAAATAATTATTCGAGAAGAAATAAAAATTTCTCGAGTCACATTTTAAAATTTCAAAAAATACTTTGGTGAATGATAAAAGCATTATCTAGTTTTGCCGACCGTTTTGAAAGTAGGGTGATAAATTCAACTTTCAATTTACATGCCCAGGTGGCGGAATTGGTAGACGCGTTGGTCTCAAACACCAATATCGAAAGATGTGCCGGTTCGAGCCCGGCCCTGGGTACCACAAAGACTTCAGTAGAAATGCTGAGGTCTTTTTTTTTGTCCTGACATAATTTTAAAGTGCTGCCGGGCGAGAAGCTTGTCCTGAGCAGAGCCGAAGGGAGCCCGGCCCTGCCTGCCCGACTGAATATATGAACGGTCGGATTATCT
>CAXBJE010000010.1:0-19130 GCA_963975525.1 uncultured Owenweeksia sp.
CAGCAATTTCCGCAGGTTGATACCTTTATTAAGGAAACCATGTTGGAGCGCGTGTTGGTAGAGCGCTTAGAGCAAAAGTCTGCCTTGATAGAAGATTTGTGGCAGAAGAATAATAAGGATTGGAACGAGACTTTTTATCAATGGATGGCTCGTGGCTTTGGACTAAAAGTTAATGCCGAACCCATGCTGGTGCTGGCGCGTAGTGTGCCACAAAGCATTTTGGCAAAGCATAAGGACAATTTGTTTCAACTGGAAGCGCTGCTGTTTGGGGTAAGCGGAATGCTGGAACCATTCGATACGATTCCGGCAGGACAAGAATCCCCAAGGGTAAGAGACGAAGATGATGATTACGCCCAACAACTCAACAATGAGTTTCAATTCCTGAAAAGTAAATATGGTTTGGAGAGTTTGAAACCCAGCATTTGGAAATTTTCAAAACTGCGCCCACCTTCCTTTCCGGGAGTGCGAATTGGGCAGTTTGCAGCCTTAATCCACCGCAGTGAAAGTCTGTTTTCAAAAGTATTAGGCACCGGTTCTTTAAAGGTGTTAAGCCAGTTGCTCTCCGATTCTCCGTCTATTTATTGGCGAGAGCATTACCGGTTTGGCGTAAAGCATGCACGAACAAAGGCTGGGATGGGAGAGGCATTTCAGCAAACACTTATAATAAATGTGATTATTCCGTTTCTGTTTATTTATGGAAGAATAAAGGACGAACCGTTTTACCGCCAGCGGGCCTTGGATTTGCTAGATCAAATGGCTCCTGAGAACAACAAAATCACACGAATTTATAAAGAGCTAGGTTTGGAGATTAAGTCCGGTTATCAGTCTCAGGCTGCTATACAGCTATACAATGCCTATTGCAGCACCAAAAAATGTTTAAATTGCAGCGTTGGAATTCATCTGATAAAAGCACAATGAGCATAGAGGAGATAAGAAATTATTGCGAACGCAGGGGGTTTGAAGTTTGTTCGAGAATGGGCGAGCGTATGGGTATAAAACCAAGCGTAGTACGCCTTTACTTCATCTACACTTCCTTTTTAGCTTTTGGCTCGCCCCTTATCATTTATCTTTTTCTGGCTTTCTGGATCCGAATTAAGGATTACCTAAAAAGAACGCGCACTTCCGTTTTAGATCTATAGCATTTACATCTATGGCCTCATT
This sequence comes from uncultured Owenweeksia sp., assembly GCA_963975525.1. Lineage (GTDB taxonomy): Bacteria > Bacteroidota > Bacteroidia > Flavobacteriales > Schleiferiaceae > Owenweeksia. Next base: position 1,162 of record CAXBJE010000010.1, read on the forward strand.
TTCAAGGTTTGCCATGTTCCGCAATTTGTACCTGTCATTGGCGGCCTTGTTTGCGGTGTTGGCTGCGGGCGTACTTGGCTTTATGCTCATAGAGGAATACAGCCTGCTGGAGTCGTTTTACATGACGGTAATTACCTTGAGTACAGTTGGGTTTAAGGAGGTTAGGCCTCTTACAGACAATGGCCAAATATTTACGGCATTCCTCATCATAAGCAGTTTTGGTATTTTCGCTTACGCAATTTCAGTAGTAACGCGCTCCGTACTTAGTGGAGACCTTGGAGCTTATTATAAAGTTTATCGCTTGCAAAATCAAATTGAAAAATTAGAAAGCCATATTATTATATGTGGCTTTGGCCGAAATGGACGAAGAGCCGCCAAAAAACTACGTGCGTATAAGCAGGATTTTGTAATTATTGAAAACAACGAAGACATTGTTGAGCAATACCTGAAGGGCGAGGATTTGCTGTTTATTAAGGGAGATGCTACCGAAGATGATGTTTTGATTTCGGCAGGTATTCACGAAGCCAAATCCATTATTACAACCTTAAGTAAGGATGCCGATAACTTGTATGTAGTGATTACAGCACGAGAACTTAACAAGGAAATAAACATTATTAGCCGCGCGGCCAACATAAGCTCAGAAAAGAAACTAAAGGCAGTTGGAGCAAACCACGTGGTAATGCCCGAAGGGGTAGGGGGTGCTCACATGGCCACTTTGGTTATGAACCCAAATATTGTTGAGTTTCTGGAGTTTATCTCTGTGGAAGGCAGCTCAAGCATCAATCTGGAAGAAATTGAAGTTAGCCAGATTACAGGTAGTAGTGAAAGTATGCAGCTAAAGGATTTGGCACTGCGCCAAAAAACCGGATGTACAATTATTGGCTTAAAAACTCCCAGTGGCGAGTATATTATTAACCCGGGTGCCGATACTATTATTTCACATCATTCTCGCCTGTTTGTATTAGGTAAACCTGAAGAAATTAAGGACCTGTATAAATTTTTACACGCATGACAGATTCTAAAATACTAGGTGTTTGCGCCTGGCTCAGTGTCAAATTTGAAATTGATGTTACCACTTTACGAATCATTTTTGTGGTGGCCACCATCTTAGGTGTTGGTTCCCCAATTCTCATCTACCTCATTTTGACTTTGGTTAAACCAAAATATTATTGATTCTTTACGTTTGAGGTATCCTACACCAATCTGTTTTATAAATGATTTTTAGCTGGGTATACTTCTTAGCCATTCAAGCCATTGTGGTAATTGTGTTTTATTTAAAAAGGAAGGTTAGGGAAAGTTTTGAACTCTCAAGGATTTTTTCCACTCGTATCCACTTTCTCTTCATTAACCTTTCTGTTTTTATTCTGTGTTATTGGTATAATACTGAAAGACAACTTTTTTGCAACCCAGTTCCGTGGGCAGCAACTCTTATAATTTTGTTCTGCGGTGCTTTTTTGCTCTTTCCATTTGTTCCTAAAAACTCCAAGTTACGGTTCCCTGTGATTTTGATTACAGGACTTGGGTTGTTTATGGTTCCCTACTTTTTACTGTTTGCCCGCCAAGAGTATTTGATTTTTCTACTCCTTAATATTCCCATTTTCCTTATAATTCATTTTTTGGTGAAATATGTAAATCGGAAATTTGAGACCAATGTTTTTTCCTCATTATATTTTTATCCAGCTGTTGTCTTAACCCCATTTCTTTTGGCTTACCAGCTATTTCTTTTCGTTAAATCCTTAAGGCCAAGGCAAAAGTGGTTGTTTGCTTTTGCTCCAGCTTTGTGTTTAGTTATAGTGATTGTTACAACTGTCAAAATCCATAAAATAATCCATCGGATAGAAAACATGGACACCAATATCGATAAACCGATACTTGAAACAGGAAATGTTTTTGAACGTTATTTGGCAGAGCTTACCTTAGGCGCCCACTGGAAATATCACACAGAACTTGTACTTGTAGATGGTTGGAGACCGCCTTACCACGATCCGATTTTGGTCTGTGCCAATAAGATTCTGAATCCATTTTCAAAGTTTGACCAAGGGACAGATTTGGAAAATGCCACTATGTTATATAAAAGTACCTTTCCAGAAAACAGAACGGAATTTAGCTGCAAGTGTGCAACTCATGAGCGGCTTTTTGATTTGAATTAAAAGAACTCTATATAAGAATTAATGCTTAAGAATATTTTCATGAAGATACTCGTTACCGGATCCAATGGTCTTCTTGGCCAAAAACTCGTTCATAAACTTTCAACAGATCCAGAAGTAAAATTGATTGCCACGGCTCGTGGAGATAACCGCCTTAAAAAGGCAAATGGTTATTTATACCGCCCTTTAGATATTACCAATGAAGCTGAAGTAGCCCAAACCATTGCTGAAGTGAAGCCGGATGTAGTTATCAATACAGCAGCCATGACTAATGTGGATGCTTGTGAGGCTGACAAAGAAGGCTGTGATAAGCTAAATGTAGATGCTGTACAATACATTGTTGATGCCTGCGTAAAGCACAAAGTGCATCTGGTACATCTATCTACCGACTTTATTTTTGATGGCGAAGATGGCCCCTATACAGAGGACGCGGAACCGAACCCATTGAGCTACTATGGCGAATCAAAGCTTAAAGCTGAAAAGATTGTAGAAGGAAGTAATGTAAAGGCTGCAATTTTACGTACAGTTTTGGTTTACGGCATAGCCGAGGATATGAGCCGATCTAACATTGTGCTTTGGGCCAAAGGTGCTTTGGAAAAGGGAAAGGAAATTAATGTAGTTGATGACCAGTTCCGTTCACCAACCTTGGCAGAGGATTTGGCTGATGGCTGCATATTAGCTGCAAAACAAAAAGCCACCGGTGTTTATAATATCTCGGGTAAAGATCAAATGAGCGTTATTGAATTGGTGCGCGCTGTAGCCGATCATTGGAAACTGGATAAATCTATTATTCTACCTATAAGCTCCACCACACTAAATCAGGCGGCCAAAAGGCCACCGGTTACAGGTTTTATTTTAGATAAGGCCATAAAACAGCTAGGCTATAAGCCCCATTCATTTTCGGAGGGATTGGCTGTGGTGGAAAGTCAAATGGGGTAGTTACCAATCTCCCATAGCGCCACCGCCACCAAAATCTCCACCACCAAAACCATCAAATCCGCCAGAATCTCCAAATCCTCCTGAAATATCGAAGGAGGAGAATAAGGCCATGGAGACAAACATATCGGAGTTGAAAGAGGAGGATAATTCCGTAAAACCAATTTTTTTGAGCAGCTCGGAATGACCTTCCAGCTTTTTCAAATTGTCTTCGCTGAGTAGCAGTATGTGAGAGCCAAGGTGTTCAACTCTTCTGGCAAAATCTTTTGGGTTTTTGCTAAGCAGGGCATCAAATTGAGTATCCAATTCTTCTACCATGGCTGTGATTGATTTTTTCATCTTTAAAGCCTTCATACTTGGAAAGACCTTTAAATAACAAAATCCCCTTCTTCTAAGGTCTTTAAAAACCAGATTGTCAAAGGCCGTTTTATCTAACTCCTTTTTTACATACCGCCTGATTACATAAAACTGGAGCTCCTCATTTTTCTCAAATAGGGTAAGGAAAAATTTTTCAGCCATACTATCTGTATGGTAGTTTGCAAAATCTTTACCTCTGGAAAAGAATAATCGGTTTCTGTACTTGAGATACCGCTGATCAACAATTACAGATCGGCTTTCAATCTTAAGTATCCCTCGTAGGCAAAGGTCTTTGAGGGTAAGCTTTAACATTTCTATTCCGCTACCTGCCAACAGATTTGAGAGGTAGTAGTATTCAGCGGGAGAAATGGTATTCAAGTTGGATTGGATACGGTGAAGAGTTTATTTCTTTTTCTTCTTTTTGTTTTTGTCCTGAAAGTCAAGAGACTTCATTCCCAGTGCCTGCAAAAACTGCTTAGCGCGGATTTTAATGGTCTCCTTGGTTTCGGTGAGAACCTTTTTGCGGAAGCCTTCGTCAGGCCTTGTCACAAACTTAGAGTCGCGGTATTTAAAGCCATCACCAATCTCAGTATAGTAATAAGTGTAAAATGATTTGCGTGACTCACCTTCAGGAATATTGATTTTGGAGTATCCGTGTGGTGAGTTATCATCCGTATAAAATATCACCGCTCTGTTGTGGTTAGGGGCAATGTGGTGGTGCTTTACTTTCATGTCCTTGTCCCAAAGTTCCAGGTGGCCACCATATTCGTCCTTCCAGTTTTTGTTGAGGTAGATAAGGAGATTTACCCTGCGCCACAGGCCGGCTTCCGGGTTTAGGTTTACATCCACATGCACATCTACATAGCTTCCATTTCCACCCTGGTGAACGCCACTACCTAAGGAATCCCGGGTGGTAATCAAATCTGGCATTCCGGTAATTGTACGCATCCATTGATAAAACTCTTCGCTACCTGCTACCTCGCGTAATTCTCCAAATGCCGGATCCCACCTTTCAAAGTGGTAATCCTCAGCTTTATTTTCATTTAGGCTTTTCCGCTTTACGTTTAAAGACTCCAGACTTGGGAAGTTTTCAAAAAGCTTATCAGCCAAATCCTGATTCAAAAAATTATCTAAAACCAAGTGTTTACAAGGAATGGCTTTAGAATATTGCTGGTGCAATTTCTCACGTGCTTCCGCAGAAGTATAGGTAGAGTTTATATGTTTGATGTCCATAGCGCTCGGATTTTAATCGTGGCTCAAAACTAAGCTTATTTAGAATTATTACGGATAATTATTGCCATAGATTATGGAGAAATTGAGAATTCTATTGTTTAGAAATCTAAAGATCTCTAATCCTTAGCTGTCGTCCATCCAACACAGAAAACTTGTTTACCAAATCTTCAGCACTGTCTATGAATCCATTTTGGATAGCAGACAATTTTTCATCAATGGAGAGGCTTCCAAAGCGTAATAACAAAATCCCAAAGTTAGGTAAGCCAAGGTTTATTACCAGATTACCGAAATCCTTGTCCTGCGTTAATAGCAATGATTTTTTTAATACAGCCAATTCAAGCACTCTCTGGTCATTTACACCTCGATCCTCCTCAAAAATAGCGTACACATCAAATGACTTTTCTCGTAGATATTATATTAATCTGCGGTCCACGCTTTCGTCTGCCACTAAAAGCATTATGAGGCGACTTTCTTAATTACTTCAGTTTTTAAGGATTCTGAGGCAAAGGCGAGTGCAGCCATAATAGATATTTTGGTCAATTGGGGGTAGGCCTCCAGTATTTCGTTGTAATCTAAATTATTGGAAAGCATTTCTAAAATCAAGTCAACAGGAATGCGGGTTCCTTTGAAAGTTGGTTTTCCAAAAAGGATGTTGGGGTCAGAAACGATGTGATCTTTAATATTTTCCATAATGATAAATTTACTACTTCCTCAGCATCTTATATAATAGCCCTGGAACAAAAGTGTGCAAAGGCACTGCCAGCAGCTCCTTACTGCCTATATAATGATGGAATTTATTCTTTTGCATTACTTTTAAAAGCTTAGTTGCAAATACCGGGGTTGGCATTCCATTTTCCTGCGCAGGGCTGTTTTTTTCCACTTTAGTACCATCGGGCCGTAGCGAGTTTATGGTAACATTGGTTTGAATAAAGCCTGGGCTCACCACCTGAATCTTTACCGGAGTTTTATAAAGTTCTTCTTTAAGGCTCTCATAATATAGCGTTACAGCTGCTTTAGAAGCGGAGTAGGCCGCCAAATTTGCCTGTCCGAATTTTCCGGCCATACTACTTATTACCGTGATTTGACCTTTTCCCGCCTTTAGCATTTTTGGTAGTAGAGATTTGCTCAGCGCTACATTTCCGAAATAATTGATTTCAAAAACTTTTCGCTCCACTTCATTTTTTGTTTCCAATGAGGCACCAAACTGGCCAATTCCACCATTGTTTAATAGTATGTCAATCCCATCAAAAAGGGCCCAGGCATCGCTTACCCATTGCCCAGATTTGCTATGGTTTTCTAAATCCAAGGGTAAAACTTTCACCTTTTCAGGAAATTGACAGTCTGATTTTACCCGTTCCAGTTCACTTTCTCGCCTTGCGGAAATAATAACATTAGCCCCTTGTTGTGAAAGAACCTTTGCTGTTGCTTCTCCTATTCCGGAGGAAGCCCCTGTAACCCAAACAGTTTTACCTTTGTAGTAAGACATAAAATATCTCTTTTATAAGTATTGCATCTTTTATAGATACTTGTATATTTGCAGCCCGAAAATAGAAAACGCACGGTAAAGATATATTAAGATGAAGCGGACTTATCAACCATCGAATAGAAAAAGAAGAAACAAGCACGGTTTCCGTGAAAGAATGGCATCAGCCAGTGGCCGTAAGGTTTTGGCATTGCGCAGAGCAAAAGGCCGCAAAAGATTAACCGTTTCTCATGACGGAAATCATAAAGCCTAATATGTCTTTAGTTTTATAATACTATAAAGGTGTTGCCGTTGGTAACACCTTTTTTTTTGCCTTTTTTAATTTTCACCCCAACCTCCTCACTTTTAAAAGATTGAAATAAGATATGCCAAAGGACAACTTAATTAAATCGGTACTGATAATTGGAAGTGGACCCATTGTAATTGGTCAGGCCTGCGAATTTGACTATGCAGGATCACAAGCTTCGCGTTCACTTAGAGATGAAGGTATTGAAGTTACTTTGATCAATTCTAACCCCGCTACTATTATGACGGATAAAGTAGTGGCAGACAACGTTTACCTGCTTCCTCTGGAGGTTTCGTCACTTGAAAAAATCCTTAAGGAGCATAAAATAGATGCGGTGTTGCCAACCATGGGTGGGCAAACAGCATTGAATTTGTGCATTGAGGCCGATAAAGATGGCCTTTGGGAAGAGTATGGTGTTAGAATAATTGGAGTTGACATTGCGGCCATTAATATCACTGAAGATCGTGAAGAATTCAGGGAGTTGATGGAGGAAATTGAAATTCCGGTAGCACCGGCAAAAACGGCAACATCTTACTTACAGGGTAAAGAGGTTGCACAGGAGTTTGGCTTCCCACTTTGTATCCGCCCATCATTTACGCTAGGTGGTAGTGGGGCAACATTTGTTTTTACAAAAGATGAGTTTGAAAGCGCCCTTTCGCGCGGATTAGAGGCCTCACCTATACATGAGGTAATGATTGATAAAGCCCTGTTGGGTTGGAAAGAATTTGAGCTGGAACTGTTACGTGATGCCAATGATAATGTTATTATCATCTGTTCCATTGAAAATATGGATCCTATGGGAATCCATACCGGAGACTCCATAACGGTGGCTCCGGCCATGACTCTTTCGGACACCACCTATCAGAAAATGCGCGATATGGCCATCAAAATGATGCGCTCTATAGGAACTTTTGCAGGAGGTTGTAATGTGCAGTTTGCCGTGAGTGATGATGCCAACGAAGACATCGTGGCTATTGAGATAAATCCTCGCGTAAGCCGTTCTTCTGCATTGGCTAGTAAGGCAACAGGTTACCCTATCGCCAAAATTGCTGCTAAGTTGTCCATCGGTTATAATCTGGATGAATTGATGAACCAGATTACTAAAACCACTACCGCCTATTTTGAGCCCACACTGGACTATGTAATTGTAAAAATTCCACGTTGGAACTTTGATAAGTTTGAAGGTGCTGATCGTAGACTAGGCCTACAAATGAAGTCGGTAGGAGAGGTAATGGGTATTGGTCGCTCATTTCAGGAAGCTCTTAATAAAGCTGCCCAGTCTTTAGAAATAAAACGAAACGGATTAGGAGCTGACGGCAAAGGATATACCGATCAGGATCAGGTTTTGGAAATGCTTGAAAAGGCCAGTTGGAACAGGGTGTTTGTAATTTATGATGCCATCCAATTAGGTATTCCTTTAAGAAGAATTCAGGAGATTACAAGAATTGACATGTGGTTCCTGAAACAAATTGAGGAAACCGTTAGGCTGCAGGAAGAAATTGAGAAATACAATATAGATACATTACCTCGTGATTTGTTGTTGGAAGCCAAAATGAAAGGGTTTGCGGACAGACAAATTGCTTACATGTTAGGTAAGCTGGAGAGTGAAATCCACACCAAGCGTACCGAGATGTGTATCAACAGAGTGTGGAAGTTGGTGGATACATGTGCGGCTGAATTTCAGGCTCAAACGCCATATTACTATTCTACTTTCGAAAACGAAATGCAGGATGAAAATGGCAATATGTATTCTGAAAATGAAAGTAAGGCAACGGATAAGCCAAAAATTATTGTGCTGGGCTCAGGACCAAACCGCATTGGGCAAGGTATTGAGTTTGATTATTGCTGTGTACATGGCGTGCTTGCCGCCAAGGAGTGTGGTTACGAAACCATCATGATTAACTGTAATCCTGAAACAGTTTCTACAGATTTTGACACTGCTGACAAACTTTATTTTGAGCCAGTATTTTGGGAACATATCTACGATATCATCCTAAATGAAAAACCGGAAGGAGTAATTGTGCAGCTTGGTGGACAAACAGCCTTAAAGCTTGCCGAGAAATTAGACAGATATAACATTCCAATTATTGGCACCGATTATAAATCTTTAGACTTAGCCGAGGATCGTGGACGCTTTTCTGAATTGTTGAAAGCCAATGATATCCCTTATCCAAAGTTTGGTGTGATTACCAATGCTGAGGAAGCACGCACTTTGGCCGATGAATTAGGCTTCCCGATTTTGGTTAGGCCAAGTTATGTGCTTGGTGGTCAAGGAATGAAGATTGTGATTAATCAGGATGAACTGGAGCATCATGTTATTGAATTGTTCAAGTCTATCCCTGGTAACAGGATTTTGCTGGATAATTATTTGGCGGGAGCTATTGAAGCTGAGGCCGATGCTATTTGTGATGGTGAAAACGTGTACATCATCGGTATAATGGAGCATGTAGAGCCTTGTGGGGTTCACTCGGGTGATAGCAACGCAACCTTACCTCCATTTAATCTTGGGCAATTGGTAATGCAACAGATTGAAGATCATACCAAGAAAATTGCGCTGGCGCTTAAAACCGTTGGTTTGATCAATATTCAATTTGCTATAAAGGATGATACAGTGTACATTATTGAGGCCAATCCAAGAGCTTCGCGTACCGTACCTTTTATTGCTAAGGCTTATGATGAGCCTTATGTGAACTATGCCACTAAGGTGATGTTAAGGAAAAATAAAGTGACGGATTTTAAGTTTAATCCAAAGAAAAAAGGCTGGGCCATTAAACAACCGGTATTCTCATTCAACAAGTTTCCAAATGTGAATAAGAACCTTGGGCCCGAAATGAAATCAACCGGAGAAGCGATTTACTTTATTGATAGCCTTAGAGATCCGGTGTTTAAGAAGATTTACGCAGAACGAAATTTATATTTAAGTAAGTAGTGGGACTAATAAGATTCTTAATTTTTGTAGGCATTTTTTACCTGGTTTACCATTTGGTGAGAAATGTGTTGCTGAGACCATTTAGAGAGGGTTACGCTAATGGCGGCCAACAAACCAGAGGTGGTTTTAATCCTTTTCAAAGAAAAAATGAGGGAGATGTAAGTGTAGAGTATGACCCCCGAAAGGATAAAAAACCCAATCATGAAATTGGGGAATACGTGGATTACGAAGAAGTAAAAGAAGAAAAATAGTAACAATAGAAAAGAGGCTCGAGGGCCTCTTTTTTATTTACGGTAGGTATTAATCTGGTTTGTTTTCAAACTTGTACAAAATATATCCTGTATTTGTTTTTGGGCCATTAAGTGCCTTATTCTTTCGGATATTCGCGCCACGCATATTTCTATAAGAAAAGTTGATGAAGATTGCTACCATAGTTGGTGCCCGCCCACAGTTTGTAAAAGCCGCTGCCTTTAGCCGGAAGTTGAAAGAACTGACCGATTGGAAGGAAATAATAATACATACCGGCCAGCATTACGATGCCAATATGAGTGAGGTGTTTTTTATGGAGATGGAAATCCCAAAGCCCGATTATCACCTTGAAATTCATTCTCTACTTAGGTTAGAGATGATTGATAAAATGCAGTTGGCAATAACAAAGCTGTTGGAAGTGGAAATGCCCGATTTGGTATTGGTTTATGGCGATACAAATTCAACTTTGGCTGGAGCCCGGGCTGCTAAGAAATTGGGCATAAAGCTGGCTCACGTTGAGGCAGGGCTTAGGAGTTACAACGATACGATGCCCGAGGAACTAAACAGGGTGGAAACCGATTTAATCAGTGATTATTTGTTTGTTCCAGCTGAGAATGCCGCCAACAATTTGGAAAAGGAAAATGCCCCAGGGCGGATTTTTAGGGTTGGGGATATAATGTATGATACAGTAAAGTATTATTCCAAAGTTGCCCAAAGCAAAGGCAGCCTGCCACCAGATTTTTTTAATAAGGCCTATGCACTCCTTACCGTTCACAGGCAAGAGAATACCGATAACGAGGCTAATCTTAAAGCCTTGTTTCAAGCAGTTGATATTATAGCCATGAAGAAGAGAGTGGTAATGCCACTTCACCCTCGCACCAAAAAGAAGATGGAAGAATTTGGTATTTCAACAAAAGCCGAATTAATTGAACCGGTAGGGTATTTTGATATGTTAATGCTGATAAAAAATTCTGAATTGGTATTGACAGATAGCGGTGGTTTGCAAAAGGAGGCCTATTATCTAAACAAATTTTGCATCACCTTACGGAAAGAAACAGAATGGGTGGAGCTTGTGGAAATTGGTGCAAACGAAGTATGCGGAACAAACCCTGAAAATATCACAAGTGCATTCAGCCGCTTTTGTGAATTGAAATTTAATTTTAAGCAGACACCTTATGGGGAGGGCGATACTGCGGAGAGGGTTATTAGAGTTTTACAAGAATCCTAAATGAAACTATCTCGCAAATAGAATGGAAGAATTGACTAGGTGGTTTGACGCGGAAGGAAAAGAGATCCAGAAGAAACCAATGAACTCCAATGACATGGAATTCATTACAGAAATTGGTGGTGAATTGGAAGAATCAATTGTTGGGATTAATTTCTATTCGTTTCAACTTAACAAGGATGAAATAAGCGAATTGCTTGGAGCAAAACCTTCAAAGGCATGGAATCCTAATGAACTTCATCCCTTCGGAAACAGGGGTGGGTCGCGAATGACTAACTGGGGAAAGTGGTATTTAAACTCCGCTCGAGATCAAAATGATATAAATGATAAAGTTAAGCTCCTCTTTGATGGCCTGACCAAAAATCTAGAGCATTGGAAAACATTAACGTCTAAGTATGAAGTATGGGTTGATATTGCTGGATATATAAATAATTGGAACCGGGGTTTTAGGTTGGATCAGCAAAGTATGAAACTACTTGTTGACCGAAATCTGGAAGTTGTTTTTGATATCTATTATGAACAACCTGAAGGTGAGGATTAGTTCCTTTTGCCAAATGGTTCTCCTTCCTGCAAAATTTCCCCTAACATTGTTATGTAATTGGCAATAATGAAAAAGGTATTAATCATAACATACTATTGGCCGCCAGCTGGTGGCCCGGGGGTACAGCGCTGGCTCAAGTTCTCCAAATTTCTGCCAGAAAATGGTATTCAACCCATAGTGCTTACTGTTGATCCTAACTTTGCCACTTATCCCATTATTGATGAATCTCTTGAAAAAGAGGTGGCCCACACTACCACGGTTTATAAAACAGAAACAAAAGAGCTTTTTGGAGCCTATAAAAAAGCTACCAGGCGCAAGGAGGTACCTTATTCTGGTTTTGCCAGTGAAGACTCTAAACCAGGACTAAAGGAGAAGGCAGCGCGGTTTGTACGTGGTAATTTCTTTTTTCCTGATCCCCGAAAAGGATGGAAGAAATTTGCCGTTGCCAAAGCCAAAGAGCTTATAGCATCTGAAAATATAGGCACTGTAATTACCACCGGTCCGCCACATTCCACCCATTTAATCGGGTTGGAATTGAAGAATACTTTGAACATAAAATGGTTAGCCGATTTTAGAGACCCCTGGACCGACATTTATTATTACAAGGATTTCTACCCAATGTCCATCACCAGAAGTTTGGAGTCATCCATGGAAATGAAAGTGTTGCAACAGGCAGACCTGATAACAACAGCCAGCCCGGGCTTTGCCAAATTATTGGCCAATAAACTGGGTGATGATTCTAAACTCTTGCCCATTACAAATGGCTATGATAGTGACGATTTAGAGCTTGGAACGTTAAATACTACGGGCAAGCAAATTGTGATAACCTATACAGGTACAGTAACCACCAAATACCCTTTGCGCACCTTAGTGGAAGCAATTTCCTCGATGGATGTTGAAGCTCAAAAAAGGGTTACGCTTAATGTAGTGGGTAAAATGGATGAGGGTTGCGAATCTTTGCTTTCTGCTGAAAACCTCCATGCCAATGTAAACATGCCCGGTTATGTAAGCCATAGCGAAGTAATGGGGTATCTTAAAAACAGTACGCATGTATTGCTGCTAATACCTATGCTTAAAGGCAACGAAGGGATAATTCCTGCTAAGCTGTTTGAGTATATAGGTTCGGGAAAAACAATTTTGGGAATAGGGCCAAGGCCTTCGGATGCGGCTGAGATAATTGAGGAAAACGGTTTTGGGAAGTTTTTTACGCCTAATCAATTTATAGAACTGCGGAAGTGGTTGGTGGATGATGGAAGTCTACAACAAGAAGTGGATAAAGGAATTAGGGAGAAGTTTAGCAGAAGGCATCTTACCACTAAATTAGCTGACGCCATAAAAACAAAACTGTAGCCGTACTTTATGATATTACTGGGATACTTATATCGCGCCTACCTTTATTTCCGACAAGGGAAATTTGCCTCTAACGTACGTGCGGCTTCACTTCGGGCGTTCAAAGCCAAGGTGCACCCCACGGCATTTATATCTTATGGATCAAGATGTTTTGGGCCAAAAGGTATAGAGATTGGCGCCTACTCCTTTATTGGGCCCCATGTAAATATTGTGGCTAATGATACTACCGTTAAAATTGGTGATAACGTGTTAATTGCCGCTGGGACTAAGATTATTGGCCGAAATCACAATTACGAATCAAAAGACAAAACCATAAAGGAGCAAGGTTATGTACAAGCTCCAATTGTAATTGAAAACAATGTTTGGATAGGTTATCACGTAGTAATCCTCTCTGGGGTAACCATAGGAGAAGGGTCTATTATCGCTGCTGGTAGTGTGGTAACCAAAGATGTTGGCCCCTACAAAATTGTAGGAGGCATTCCTGCAAAAGTTTTAAAAGAGCGCTAGTTTAAGCTGCTTTGGGCTCAGCTTCCTTTTCCTTTTTAAAACCTAGGGCCACCACTGCAATTACGGCCAGTGCCAGAATAATGGAGAACACCAGGGAAATTTTTTCGCCCATGATGTAAGAGCGTGGCTCGAATTTAAACTCAATGGTATGCTTTCCCTGTGGTACCGTCATGCCACGCAATAGGTAGTTTACACGGATGTGGTCTGTTTCCTGGCCATCAACGTAAGTTTTCCAATCCTTATCACCACCTTCATAGTATATCTCTGAAAACACGGCAAATTGCTCCGGACTAGCCACATTCGCCTCATACACCATATGCTTGGGGTCGTAAGATTTTAACTCGATGGTAGAAACGCTGTCACTCTGTAAACTCTGAGGAACTTCCTTAGAATAACGCTGATCTACAATAGCAGTTTTAATAGGGTCGAACTCCGTTAATGCCGCCATTTCTGCATCTGCATCAGCTACCGTATTTATTTCATCAACAAACCATGCGTGTCCACAGGCTTCATAATTGAGCTGTGCTACCCGCTGTCCGTTTTGAGGGTTATTGCCGATGTACCATTTGGCATTAAGCATATTATAACACGCCTGATTTCCTTTAGACAGTTGGTTATCAATTAAATCCTGATAACGGATAAGTTTGGCACCATGATAACCTCCAATTGATTTGTGATAATAGGAGGTATACGAGTCTGATGTAAGGCCTGCGGTAGTGTTCAGTACTCTATAGTGTATATCGGTATCCTTAAGGATAAGCTCATCGGCCGGGGTTTTGGCAAATGTGTTTTGATAGGCTCTGTCAGTAACAAAATCATCGGCTCCTAAATGTTGCTTTACAAATGTCCATTGATCAGTAATCACCAATAAACCCAGGGCAGCTACCATGTAAACCGGCTTAAGCTTTTGCTGAATCAGCAACCATAGCAATCCAAAGGTTAATGCTCCAAAGGCAAGGGTTTTAAAAGCACTGGCGCGCATCAACGAAATTCTATCACCTTCCAAAATACTCAGGTCAATTCCTTGCTTTGCAAGGTCAGTATCTCTTGGGCCTGCAAAATCAAAGAATGATCCGCCAAGGGCGATAAAGAATAAGCAAAGACCACCAGTGATGTACAAAGAGTATAGAAGCTGCTTTTTGATTTTAGTTTTATCATAATCTCCATTAAGGATTTTGCCAACGGCCAAAAATCCAAGAAATGGCATGGTAAAAAAGGCCGTAATAAAATTCATTGAAGGAACTCGGAACTTGTTATAAAGAGGAAAGTAATCAAACATAAATCGATTAAATACCTCAAAGTATTTACCCCAAGCCAGCATAAAGGCTAAAAGGGTTGCTCCTGCAACCCACCAGCGGATACGGCCATCTACCACAAAAAATCCCAACACAAAAAGGAAGAAAACCACAGCACCAACATAGTAGCCGCCATTTACCAGACTTTGGTCACCCCAATAAAACATAGAGCCTAAATATTGATTGGCCTGATCTTCAGCTTGTTTTCTCGGTGTCCCTTGTGAGGTAATACTTTGAACGATACGTGCCGAATACTCTTTGTGCATATCCGTACCCTCATAGTTTTGGGCCATCCCACCACCCGAAAAATTGGCAATAACCAGGTTAAAGGTTTCACTTATACCATAACTCCATTGCATAGCATATGGAAATGTAAGGCCCCCTTTTGACTCCTCCATATGGCTAAGTTCAGATGAACCACCACGCATGGTTTCAGTGGTATACTCATAAGTGCTCCACAGGTTACTTATGTTTGGCCCCACACCTACAATAGCTGCTATCAGTAGTATTCCGGATGCTTTCGCAAAATTGCCAACTGTTTTTTCTTTAATCGCAAAAATCAACTCTACCAAAGCAATTATCAGGAGCATAAGCCCCATGTAGTATGTTATTTGAAAGTGATTGGAGTTAATGGAAAGTCCTACAAAAAGTGCGGTTAGAGCAAAGCCAACAAGATATTTTTTTCGATAGGTGAGGATGACTCCCATTACCACCGGAGCAATAAAGGCCGCAGTACGGACCTTAGCATTATGCCCAGCCCCAAATGATATTATAAAGAATGCGGAGAACGCAAAAGCGACTGCAGCCACAGCACTAAGCCAGGGGTTGGTCTTTAAGGCAATCATTAATATGTAAAAGCCAAACATCAAACTGAAAATGATGTGGATACCGGCCATGTTTCCTCCAATAAATGCTAAAACCTGTGCTGGTGCGGTAAGCCAGTTATTTGGGTAGCGGGTGGAAATTTGAAATGCTGGCATTCCACTAAACATGGCATTGGTCCAAAGTGGCTCATCATCATGGGCTTCGCGGTAATCGCGAATCTCCTTCCCCTTGGCATATCCAAGCATAATATCGTCTTGCTCAAGCACTTTTCCCTGTAAGGCTGGGTAGAAGTAAATAAAGTTGATAACGATTAATCCAAGAATAGGAATAATGTAGTGGAGATACTTTTTGAAATGACTCATTTTATAAGGCTTATTCTCTTTGAAGGCGGCTAATATAACAGGAATTTGTTTACGTAAATTTGGCGCATTATAAGCTTATGACTTTACCTAACGTAATTATTGCCGGTGCCCCAAAATGTGGTACCAGTTCGCTATACTTCTGGCTTGCCGCACATCCTGATGCGTGTGCATCTAAAGCCAAGGAAACCTTCTACTTTGCAGATGATGTAAACCGGTTTAATAAAGGGCTCAATTTTATTGAGAACGGATTGGATCCTTATCAAAAGCATTTTGAACATTGTAAAGGCAGCAAAGTGATTTTTGAGGCCACTGCTCCCTACATTTATCATCAAAATGCGATTGAACAGATTGCTGGTTTGGAATCCAAACCAAAGGTGATATTTATACTTCGGGAGCCTTCTAAAAGAATGATGTCTCAATACCTGTTTGAGCGCTACCGCACTGGCCGCAAGCAAATGGAACTAGATGAATACCTAAAGTTACCCGGTTTGCTACAACATGGCGAATATTCAGGTTACCTGAAAAAATGGGAGGAAGCCATTGGCCGGGATAGAATGTTGGTGTACATCTTTGAAGAATTCATGAACGATACCGTTGCCGGGATGAAGAACATTGCGGTTAATCTGGGTATTAACCCTGACTTCTACGATTCATTCGACTTTACCACCCGCAATGAGACGCTAAAGATGAAAAGCACCGCCTTGCATCGCGCAGGCCTAAAGGTACAAGAGTATGTACCTCATTGGTTGCAATCCATCATTTTGCCATTGTACCTAAAGTTTAATAGCTCCGGTAAACCACAAGCTACTGATGCCGAAAAGCAGCTTTTGAAGGATGAGATAGTGCCTTATTATAAAGCGGAGAAGAGTAGGATGGAGGAGTTTTTGGGCAGACCGATAGAGGTTTGGAACTAGTTTACTACCACATTCAGGATTCGTTCTGAAACCTTTCCATCAATTGTGCCGGTGTACTTTTGGCGGTAATTTTCTAATATAGTGGGTTCAATTCTTTCTCCCTTTTTCAAGATGTTATTAAGGACTTCTTGCGCTTCTTTATGGTTGGTAGCCTTAAAGGCAACCCCACTGCTTATGTAACCCAGTACATCTACTTTACTGTAGTCCATCACCACTAGGGGCTTATCAAAAAAAATGGCTTCGGCACCTACGGAGCTACTGTTTACTAAAAGTACAGAGCACTGGCTTAGCAGCAGATATAGGTCTTCCGTAATTATCTTGTAATCTTTTGTCCCAACCTTTTGTGCAATGCCGTGAAAATAACTGTGATCTACCTCACGAGGGTGTGGCTTTAGTACAAACTGATACTCAGGAAAATCAATTCTAAGCCTAAAAAAATCGGCATTCAATAAATCTCTCAATTCATTTTCAAGCGAAGCAGCCTCTGGCTGAGAGGCGTAAAGCACAATGGGCTTGTCATTATCCAAACCTAGATAGGATAGGTCAACGTTGGCACTTTTTAGTTTTGGGATGATGTCCGTTCTCAATTGCCCTGATACAGAAATTTGGTTTTCGGGAAAGTGACCGTAATCCAATAAAATAGACTTAGCCTGAGTACCAAATACAAATGTGGTGTCTGGAATTTGTAAATAGTTATGATCTTCAGCTAAATAAATATAAGAGTGGTGGTATTTATGGAGTAGACCATGCTGTAGCGCGTAAATTTTAAGGCCTTTTCTTCTGGCAGTTTCAGAAAGAGACTTTACCCTCACGCTGTGTTCATCTATACTTCCAAAGGATTTCATTGTAGGTATAAAAAATAAGTCAGCCGCTTTCATCCTTACAATGGCCAACGCTCTAAGTTGCATTAAATCGTGGTTTATAGTATTGGCCAATTTGTAATAGGGATTCTTTTCATTTTGTTGAGCCAAACTCAAAAACCGCCTTTCTTTTTGGAGGAATGCTTTTCTGTCTTTTCGGGTTTTAGAGTCTAAAAGTGCCCTAAGCAGATAAGGCTCTAAAAAAATGGTTTTGCCTTTAAACAGCCCAAATATGTTTTTTTTAGACAACGAATAGTCCAATTCCCGTAAAGGGTAAAGTTCATCTAAAATGTAGGCGTCATCTTTTTGGAGAAAATCATCAACGTAATATTCTACAGGAGGATTACCCGGTTTAAGCTTTAGTGTTTGCTTATCAAGTATGGGGACTAACTTAACAGGTGGGTTTAAAAATATGTGCTTTGCCCTTTTTCGTTTTCCTACTTGAAAAAGGCCGACCAATGTTCTAATAG
>CAXBJE010000011.1:0-18894 GCA_963975525.1 uncultured Owenweeksia sp.
TGAGGATAGTGTGAAATCAGAAATAAAAGAAAAACTGAAGGTAACCAGAAAAAGCCTTTTTGCGCTACAAAATAAGTTTTATGCAGATGGGCACTACAGTATGCTCATTATTCTACAGGGAGTTGATACTTCCGGAAAAGACGGGACCATACGCCATGCATTTAGTAGTATGAACCCACAAGGTGTTCAGGTCAAATCGTTCAAAAAACCTACAGAAGATGAAAAAAAGCATGACTTTTTGTGGCGCATCTACCCTCATTTTCCTGAGAAAGGGACGATCAAGGTATTCAATCGCTCTTATTATGAAGACGTCCTGGTTCCTACTGTAGAGAATAGCCTTTCTGAAGATGTGTTGAAGCACCGTGTCAATCTTATCAATGAATTGGAACATCATCTAAAGGCGAATAATACTTTGATCTTGAAATTTTACCTGCATCTATCCGCAGAAGAGCAGGTAGAGCGCATTAATGAGCGTAAAACCAAACCCCACAAAAGATGGAAGTATGCTAAGGAAGATGAACTTGTACCCAAACGTTGGGATGAATATAGAAGTGCTTATCACACCTTAATTAATGCATGCAGGCACTTGCCCTGGCATATTGTGCCTGCCGACAAGCGCTGGTACCGCAACTGGTTTGTAGCCAACAAATTGCTTGAAACACTTGAACAACTAAATCTTACATATCCACAATCAAAATAATTATCATGGAAAATCACGAACATCACAATCACGACAAAATGGACCATTCAAAAATGGACCACAAAAAAGAAGACCATTCCAAAATGGATCACAGCAAAATGCAACACGACCACGGCAGCATTCCCATGGGAATGCCTGGGCATGATCACCATAAAATGATGATCAAGGACTTCCGTAAACGCTTCTGGGTGTCCACCATCCTCACCATGCCTATCCTCATATTCTCTCCTATGATACAGGAGTTCTTCGGCTATGAGTGGATGTTGCCGGGAAATAAATTTTGGCTCTTTGGACTTTCCTCTATCGTTTACTTCTGGGGTGGATGGCCTTTTTTAAAAGGCTTTTATGACGAGATCAGAGCCAAGGGCCCGGCCATGATGACGCTGATTTCGCTGGCTATCAGTGTGGCCTATTTCTACAGTACCGCCACTGTTTTCGGGCTTGAGGGTGAAGATTTTTTCTGGGAACTTTCTACTCTGATTGATATTATGCTTCTGGGCCACTGGTTGGAAATGAAGTCGGTACTTGGTGCTTCCAAAGCTTTACAGCTTTTGGTAAGTATGATGCCATCCGAGGCTCATAGAGTAAAGGGTGACAGCGTGGAAGATGTAAAGCTGGAAGAGCTTGTCAAGGGTGATATAATCCTCATAAAACCGGGGGAAAAAGTACCTGCCGATGCTGTTATTGTAGAGGGCGAAAGCTACCTTAATGAGTCTATGCTCACCGGAGAATCTAAACCGGTAAAGAAAGGAAAGGACCAAAAAGTAATTGGAGGATCCCTTAATGGCAATGGCTCCTTAAAGGCCAAGGTAGAGCACACCGGGAAAGACAGTTACCTGAATAAGGTAATCAAAATGGTGGAAGAAGCACAGAAGACCAAGTCTAAAATGCAGAACCTTTCAGACCGAGCGGCCAAATGGCTCACCTACATTGCGCTTGCTGTTGGTTTTGGCACTCTGGCTACATGGATAGTCCTGGGTTTCCCGTTTGTATATGCTCTGGAAAGAATGGTTACGGTCATGGTTATTGCCTGTCCACATGCCCTTGGCCTGGCCATCCCGTTGGTAGTCGCCATCTCTACGGCTATATCAGCCCAAAATGGTTTACTTATTCGCAACCGCACTGCCTTTGAAGAATCACGGAAAATCTCGGCCCTGGTTTTCGATAAAACCGGAACCCTTACCAAAGGTGATTTTGGGGTAACACGCATTGAATCTGTGGACAGTGAATATTCCAAAGAGGAAGTTCTACGCCTTTCCAGCGCACTGGAGCAAAGTTCGGAGCATCCCATTGCGGTGGGTGTCATAAAAAAAGCAAAGGAGGACAAGACAAAAATCCCCTCACCAGAAAATTTCAATGCCATTACCGGCAAGGGCGTGGAAGCCAAGGTGGAAGGTAAGGACGTAAAAGTGGTAAGCCCAGGCTACCTGAAAGATCAAAACATCAAAATCCCCGAAGGGGCTTATGGCAGTGCTGCCGAAACGGTGGTGTTTGTAATTATTGAAAAGAAGCTGGCGGGCTATATTGCCCTGGCCGATGCTATCCGGCCCGAAAGTGCAGAGGCCATTAAAACATTTAAAGACAATAACATTAAAGTAATGATGGCCACAGGTGACAATGAAACCGTGGCCAAGGCTGTATCGGAAGAACTGGGACTGGACGGGTACTATTCTGAGGTACTGCCCCACCAAAAAGTGGACATCGTAAAGGAACTGCAAAGCAAGGGTGAGTTTGTGGCAATGACAGGCGATGGCGTAAACGATGCGCCTGCCCTGGCACAGGCCGATGTTGGCATTGCCGTAGGTTCAGGCACCGATGTGGCAGCCGAAACCGCAGACATCATCCTGGTGAACAGTAACCCACAGGACATTGCCCACCTGATTTTATTTGGAAAAGCCACCTATAACAAAATGATACAAAACCTGATATGGGCTACCGGTTACAATGCCTTTGCCATTCCGCTGGCTGCGGGTGTGCTATATTCTACTGGCTTCGTATTAGGGCCGGCAGTGGGCGCGGTTTTTATGAGTTTAAGTACTATTATCGTAGCCATTAATGCGCAGTTGCTAAAGGGTAAAATGAAAAAATCCAAAGAAGCTTGAATTTTAACATAAATCTTTTCATTACTCCCGCCATAGCCCTTGGCCTTGTACTGTGGGGCTACCTTTATTTTAGGAAAATAGTAAACAGTCGCACAACTTTTAATAAATATCTGGGGGTGATAGGTGCGCTGTCTTTTTTCCTGAACTGGGTGTGGGAAGTGGCCCAGGGCCCACTATATTCCAGTTTTGAGTTTGACTTATTGCACATCAGCTTTTGCGGCCTGGCTTCTATTGCGGATATGCTGATGGTGTATGTTTTATGGTTTGGTTTTGGTTCAATCTATAAGAATGTTTACTGGGTCAATAATTTGACAGGGAAACGGATTTTCTGGTTGATGCTGACAGGTGGTGTGGGAGCTATATTAGCGGAAATAAGGCACACCGCAGTCGGCAACTGGAGCTACGCTGAGGCAATGCCGTTATTGCCTTGGGTGGAAGTGGGATTATTCCCCGCAGTGCAATTTAGTTTCATACCTCTAATTATCTTTTATCTAACAAAGAAGATTTTGTGAATCGGTAAATTTGAAAAAATCCCTAATTTGCATTATCACAATGTATGGTATCTCTTATTCAAGTATATAAATAGCTTCAATTATTTAAAATCCGGTAAGCTTTTCTGAAAGTCCGCCTGTGTTTGTTTTATAGAGGCTTTATCTCCCCTTCAACATTCACTGGACATTGGTTATTAAATAGTCGTAGTACACTCATACTGGAATACTTTTTCCCATACCTTGTTGTATAATGCAACCCATTCAATTTATCAGCAATAGCCTGATAGGATCGACCCTTTTCCCTTTCCGAAACAATAATACTGGTGGCTTGCAAATTGGATACATTAGATTTTGAGTTCGCTTTTATTTTGGCTACACCTTTTTTTTGATGGACACCAAAACCATTAGGATTTCCCAATCTATAAAATCCTTTAATAGGTTTCATTCTGGTGCCATCTTTATTTACATAATTTCCTGCATTCATCCGCTTCTTCTTAGCTGTCAAAGCATCTTTGATTCTGGTAGATATCATCTCAGCCTCATTTTCCGCTATTACGGAAAGAATTTGAATAGTTAGTTTGTTGGCTGAAGGATAGTCGCAGCAAATAAAATCGACACCACTATTATAAAGAGCACTGGTGAATTCTACATTTCTTGCCAATCTATCAAGCTTGGCTACCACTAAGATTGCCTTCTCTGCTACTGCTAGTTTAATGGCCTTGTGGATCTCCACTCTCTTCTTTTTTCTTGTACCACTTTCAATTTCGGTGAATTCCTGAATAATTGTGCCGCGACTAGCGATATAGTTTCCAACCAAACTTTTTTGAGATTCAAGCCCCAATCCAGAAAATCTTTGTCTTTCGGTGGAGACTCGATAATATGCAACATATTTAATCATTCAGCAAAACTATAACATATCGCTATCAGTAGTATGCAATTTGTTATAAGTTCTATTTTGTAATTTTTAGCTGGTGCAGATTAGTTTAATCTGTCTTATATAAAATAAGCAGGTTAGTAAGTTTTAGTACTTGATATGCTAAATCTGTAATATCTGAACGAAGTGAAAACATGGGATATCCTTGCTGTAAGTCTGTATGATTAATAGTTAGCTCTCCTGCATTGGCGACCTCAATCTCATGCTCCAACCTACCGTTAAGTTCAAATAGAAGGTCTTTAATATTCAATAGTAGATTTATTTCTTCGCCATCCCTTTGTTCAAATTGCACTTTAATAAACTGTGCGTATTTTTTCATTAATATGTTTTTTCAATTGTTGTTATCAGATCAAAGATATCCTCACAGATTTGAGTGATGAAACCCTTTAACTCTTCCATCTCAGCATAGTGAGAATCCACAAACATGAAATCTGCAAGCCGCTTGTAATTTATGTACTCCATCCATTCTTCACCTTCCCAATAACACCATTCTTTTTCTATTACTGCGGCCTGACTTAAAGGAGTTTGTGTTGAACATCTAATCGTCCCGCCAAAAAAGGCTTCACCTAAACTCCAGTCGATGCCAATCTTTATGATGTTGTGACCTACTACAAAGTGCACTGCATAATGCTTAGAGTTCATATCTAACATCTTATTCATTGGAAGTTCTGGAAAAGCCTTTCGAATTATAGATTCAATACTAACTACATATACATCAAGCTTAGCCTTGGTCTTTTCAAAGCCCAAAAGTATATCTAAGTCATTGTAATTTAGGTGTTTGTACATTTTTAGAAATATTTTTCACTATATATTAAACTTTTAAATCACTTTTTGATACCAATCAAGGGAAGCATGATGTTTTAATATATAATCGTGGAAATCAATAAATAACCGAAACGATGAAAACAAGCGACCAAGAAAACCGAATACTAAATTATATAGCACATTTAAATAATGATAGCCAAAACAACAAAACAAAAAAAAGCAAAACATATATAAAGGCATACAAGACAACAACAGACGAAGAATTAATTAGCATAAGAAATATCACAGATGAGACAGAATTAGCCAAAAACAAAATAGCATATAACTTAAGAGTTCTATTAATCAAACCAAACATGGTTTGGAACCGCACGCACTTATATCGCAAGAAGGATGTTGTTACCCTTCTAACATATATCACACATGAGTTTCAGCTTGATAAACTGAAATCTAAAACGTTAGAATCCGTAGCACGAAATAATTAGCCCCAGAAATAGCAATACACAGCAAAGTCATTTTGTAATAGCCCAGAAAAAAGGATGCTTGGAATTCCTTTTCAGGTGTACACCTAAGCAGATAGGTTTATACTGTCAAAAAAATCCAATATACAGTGGTAGTCTCTTGTACCGCTATGAAAAAAGAGAAACTAATATCATGTAATCCGCTTTGTTAAATACAGAGCGGAACTTGATGTATTGATAATATATATTAAATAATGAAAATAAATAAAGAAGCATCTTCCAGATTTTTAAAAAAAGTAAGTCACATGGTTACTGAGGGTAACTGGTGCTATATGGTGATTAGATTTAAAAAAGACTGTAAATACCACTACCACAAAGAACTTAACAATCCGAATAAGGAATTTAAATACCAGTTTACCCAAAGGATATCAAATGACATCTGCTCGAATCTTAACTACCTGAGAAATAATCTAATTAAATACAACAATCAAAATATTACAGGATCAAAAATCAGGTGGAACCCGAATGTAGACTATGACTTCCCAGAACCTAACGACCCGCCACTCCGGTATGTAAGTAAATTAAAGAGGAGCGATCTTCGGTTCATAGGTATACTGGAGTATAACCCAGTATTTACACAAAAGAAATTGAAATACAATACCCTTCATGAAGATGTAGGGATTGGTACTCATGTGCATCTTTTTATAAAAAACAATACTCACCTTACACCACTTCAAATCTTTGAGGATATGTTCCTGATGAACCCCAAACATCAGAACTGGAAAGGAATGATAGACAGTGCAACAAGCCCTCAGGTATGTAATATTGATTTCTATCAAGCAGATCATTTTATAAATTACCATTTAAAGCAATTACATGGAGATTTCCAATTAATTGTTCCCGATGAACAAAAGACTAGGAGGAAAAACAAGAATCAAACTACCCAGTAAAGTATTTGACTATACACAGGTCGATAGATACACAAAGAGAGGTTTTTTGTGAACTTTTGCTGCACAAAAGCCAACTAATAGTCACCTCTATTTACGAGAAGTGACTATTAAATTCAGCCTAAAGCCAAGGCTTTGCGTTAAACTTTTGTAACTGGAGTATAAACGCCTCCAATACTCTTGCAGGCTAGCTGAGATTGAATAGAAATTAAGTCAATCCATTTTGGAAGCGAAGCAGATTATTGAATTTAGTAATCTAAAACTTCGACATTGTTTACTATTTCATTTTTTAAGTGATTCGCTGCCCAATAATTTTCATCAGCCATTGCTTGAAGAAATGACGCCATTAAGTTAATAGAAATGGCATTCAAGGAAACCTGAAAAATCAATGTCATCAGCCGTTCGTTACTCCTTTCAGAATTATTACAAACGGAATCAATAAAACAGAAAACAAACTCTTTTTTCAAATCTAGAATTCTATTTCCTAAAAATATGCTCACCTGCTTCGATTTATAGACATTTACAGAATAGGCCTTAGTTCCTATTACTAAATTTACGCATCATAAATAAGATTCAACCACCTGATTATGTGTCAATTAAATTGAAACACAATAATTTTATAATTATTACAATCAACTTTTTTTCAATCTCCAATATAACTCAAAAAGAAGTTATGACAGGAGATTTTACAATTTATGAGCAGCTAAAGAATACAATCAATTCAGAAGTTTTGGATTTAATAGATTCATTGACCAAAAGAATAGATAGTTTAGAAAACACCAATACCACAAAGGAAATATGGCTATCCAAAAGCGAGGTAGCTAAGCATTATCAGGTAAGTGAAAGAACTATATACAGAAATATGCAAAGTGGTGATTATAAATGGCGAAAGCCGAAAGGTGGCTCTCGCCAAATATTAAAATCCTCTATAATTGAAGCCACGAACTTAAAATAATGACCCCTTGTTATTCCATATATCCCGCAATAAATCAAGGGATTCAATATCATCGATTTGTATATATCTTTTCAACATTTGTACAGATTGATGCCCTGTCAAGTACATTAGTCTTTCAGGAGGAATTCCATCATTAAAAGCGTTAGTTGCAAATGTTCTGCGACAAATATGGGAGGCCACCAACTCAAATTTGGGAGAATAACCTGATTTGCTATTTACATCTCTTACTGGGTTGCTTATACCAGCTTTCTGGCAAACCTTTTTGATCAGCTTATTAAAGTCAGTCAAGTGCACAGGCTTTGGTAAGTTCCCCTCTCTCATTTCAATTATTTTAAGAAAAATCCTATGCAGAGGCAGCTTTACATTAATCTTGGTTTTCTTATTTTCATTCAGTACCATTTGATTTGCCAAATCAACCGACTCCATTTTTAGGTTAATCAAATCTCCACCTCGCAAACCCGTCACACAACCAATTAAGAGCCAATCTCTTGCATTTGTCAATTCTTCAATTTCAAATTCAGTCTGGGATATTTGCGTTAGTTCTTCAGGGGTTAAATATATTTTTGGGCTAAACTTTGAAAAACGCTTAAAGTCACGAAACTCGTAAATCTCAGTGTGCCCTTTTTTGACAGCGTAATTTAGCAGCGTAACAATGAACTTGACATGTTTATCCATCGTGTTGTTTGCATTCCCTTCTGTTGTCAAAAATTCTATAAATTGGTTATAAAAGTCAATAGAATTGATCTCGTTTATTTTTATAACCTTCACATTATCTGGGTTTTTAGTATCAAAAAAGCGCATTATTGCCTTAAGTGACCCTTTGTAACTTATTATAGTCTCTTTTGTCAGATGTGGTTTCCTAGGTATGTACTCGTGATGAAATAAATCAATTATGTTTTTTGGATCATATTTACTTGCTCCACTGCTCTTTGATTTAGTATCTAGCATTCGCTTTAAGCTTGTAGCTGAAAGTGCTTCCTTGGCAATAAGTGATTGGATTGAATCTTCGACTCTTCGTAAATAAATTTTAATTCTTTCATTCAACTCGAAGGAATTTCGACACCTGTCATTGACACGCTGTTCTTTTTGTTTCCATTGGTTTGGGGGGACACTAATTCGTGACGACAGTGATACACATTGATTATTAATGTACATCTTTAATATCAGGGCTGAGGTTTCGCCATTAGTTCTAGCTAGTCGAAGTTTTGCCTTTGGTACTCTCATATTCTCTTATTTTCTACTATTTCTACTAGAATTCTCAAAAAAGTTGTCTGTTATCTTGAAAAAAGTAAAATGTTGTCAGGATGTTGTCTAGTTTTGCTGACACGATCAGGCAAATGAGGACTATATGAATATGAGGGAATCAAGTGATGGCCTTATATTCTCAGGGATTTTTTGCCTATTGTAGTCAGGGTGTGACGCTATAAAAAGAATCGTCCGGACCGCCAACAACACAAAGGAGAAAGCCTGAGAGTCGTAGATTTTCAGGTTTTTTTTATGCCTATGCATTTCGTTTATATTATACAAAACCAAAACAATGTATTCTATAAGGGATACACCACCAAACCGGATCATAGGTTACAGCAACACAATGTTGGACTCAGTAAATATACCGCTGACAAAGGGCCTTGGGAATTGGTGTTCCTAAAAAGTTTTGACACAAAAACTGAAGCCCTCAAATTTGAACTTATGCTGAAAAGGCAGAACCACCGATACCTGCTCTGGCTCATTAAGTCTGAGCAAAACGAAATTTGACAACACAGCAATTCCATTGGTTAGAATACCTGCCTGTCATCTCGTCTCGGCTTAGCCCAGACGAGACGAGTTCGAGTCTCGTCCAGCAAAGTCCCGGCTCAGCCGGGAGACCGCCAACAACACAAAGGAAAAAGCCTGAAAGTCGTAGATTTTCAGGCTTTTTTTGTTCCACACAATGGGATTACACAATATTCAGTTAGTACCATTTGTTTTACCAAACTAATCAAACTTCTAACGGATATGCTCAACCGTACATTACTTCAAATATCTTTCCTATTAGCCTTCAGCCTATACTACACAAAACTTGACGCCCAAATGGTTAAGATCAGTTTTGAGATGAACATGGATACGATGGAAATTAATAAACATGTATTTACGGGCCTTGGAGAAACTGAAACCTATTTTAGGATGAACTATGGACAGGCTCAAATTACAAATCCAAAGGCCCTCAAATACCTCAAAGGAAAAGTAATTGACGAAATATCTCTTATTTACACCGACTTCCCTATGGGCGAAGACCTTGAAGAGCTAAATCAAAGAAGGCTAGCCGCACTTTATTCGATAATACCAGATGTATTTAGTAGCCCGGTTATTACCTGGAAGCTCGTAAAACAAACTGGATGTACATCTCAGACACAGGCGTATGATTTTTTCCATGGTTTTGCGATTCGCTATCATGATGCTCCAAGCAGGGCAAGCATGGCCTTAGAATCCTCATATATAAAAGATGTATTAAAAGGAAATGTTGATTTGTCGGACTCTTCGCTCTTCAAAGTGCTTGAAAGAAATAAAGAGAACTGGAAAGCAGGTTTGGTTGTTTCAGACCTTACCGGGAGCATGTCCCCTTATATAGCTCAGCTTCTTCTTTGGTTTAAGCTGAATGAAAACTCAAACTCCTTTAAACATGTAACCTTTTTCAATGATGGAGATGCCAAGCTAACACAGGATAAAAAAATTGGAAAAACTGGTGGCATCTATCATGAAAACTCGATTAAGTGGGATAAGGTTGCGGAGTTAGCCTACCTATCTATGAGCAATGGTTCAGGCGGAGATGGGCCAGAAAATGACATTGAAGGTATCCTTTCCGGAGCAAAGGCGTGCAGCGATTGTAAGGACATTATTCTTATTGCAGATAACAATTCGCAGGTAAGGGATTTAAAGCTTCTGGAGAAAATTGATAGACCAGTTCACATCATCCTTTGTGGTTCCTTAAACTCGAGTGGAATGCGGGTAAAAATTGAATATTTGCAGCTCGCTTATAAAACAAGTGGAACCATTCATACGATTGAAGAAGATTTGACCTCTCTCGCACAAACAAATGAAGGTGAAGTTTTAAACGTTGCAGGTCACCTTTTCAAAGTAGTAAAAGGTGAATTCATTTATTTAGGTAAGGAGAAAAAGGCCTAGTCCGCTGCGGAATCGAATCCCTCATTCTTTCATCAAACAAATCGTTGTAAACTTTACATTTGCCAGCCCAAAAACAACTGGGCTATAGCGAGATACCATTACAGAAGATAAGCCCACAGCTTTAAGCACAGAGCAAATTGCAGAGTGCATTGCAGTGTTGGAAAGCCTTAATGCTGATACCAATCAGATTTTTGAGATCCCAAAAGAAGAGCGACTGAAATTGTTGATGGCGGCAGGTTTATTATCGCGCCCCAGCCGCGAAGAATTTGCCAGACGAAAGAAGGAGGCCAAAAAAGCTCAAAAACGAAAGCTTAAGGAAAAGGACAAGCACGCCCGTAACGCCACCGGAATAAGAAGTGCAAGAGAAGCCTCCATATTTATTGCCCCGGCCATGCTGGCTCTTAATGGGGCTGAAGCCGAAAAAGAGGTAGAGCTTGAGTCTCCCCGAAACTGCTATGTGTGCAAGGAGGTTTTCCACAAACTCCATCACTTTTATGATACCATGTGTAAAGAGTGTGGCGACCTTAACTATGCCAAGCGATTTCAAACCGCAGACCTAACAGGTCAGGTTGCACTGGTAACTGGCTCTCGTCTAAAAATTGGTTACCACATTACCCTAATAATGTTAAGAGCGGGTGCTACCGTAATTGCCACAACCCGCTTCCCTGTTGATTCTGCGCTTAGATTTTCTAAAGAGCCCGACTTTACCAGTTGGGGGCACCGGCTAAAAATACATGGCCTTGATTTGCGCCACATTCCGAGTGTGGAAATCTTCTGCAATTTTATTGAGCAGAAATACGACAGGCTAGACATACTGATAAATAATGCTGCACAAACGGTAAGGCGGCCTGCCGGGTTTTATGCCCACCTTATGCCTAATGAAGAAAAGGATTTTGCTGAACTTCCTCTTTTTGCCAAGGACCTTTTAAGTGACCATGCCAATTGCCTCAATGAACTCCGCGAATTAAGCGCTGGCTTTACCGAAGGACAAAACAAAAACCTTCCTGTATCGTGGCACGGTAAACAACCCGGAGTTGGGCTTAGTTCCTCAGCCAAGCTTTCGCAGATTCCGTATAGTATGGACAATGCCTTGAGTGCCGAGGAAGTATTCCCGCAAGGAAAACTGGATGCAGACTTACAGCAGGTTGATTTAAGAAAAACAAATAGCTGGAGGCTGAAACTTGGTGAAATAAACACTACTGAAATGCTGGAAGTGCAACTGGTAAATTCCGTTGCTCCATTTGTATTGTGTAACCGCCTGGCCAGCCTTATGAAAAAGGAAAACACCGGCACTAAGCACATCATCAACGTATCGGCCATGGAGGGTAAATTCCACCGCTGGCATAAGGAAGACCGCCACCCGCACACCAACATGGCCAAAGCTGCCCTTAATATGATGACGCATACGGCCGCTTCTGACTTTGCCAAGTATGGCATTTACATGAATGCTGTTGACACAGGATGGGTTACAGATGAAGACCCCGCTGAATTGGCTAAGCGCAAACAAGAGGTTCATGACTTTCAACCACCATTGGATATTGTAGCTGGTGCCGCCCGTGTGTTAGACCCATTGTTTGATGGTATAAATACCGGAAAGCACTGGTGTGGTAAGTTTTTGAAAGACTACAAGCCGATTGACTGGTAAGCTTTATATCGCCTACATTTATCCCTCTTAACTAAAATTAGAATGAAACTTCTTATTGTAGAAGACGAACCCAAAGTTGCCGCCTTTTTAAATCAAGGCTTAAGTGAACAGGGTTTTGATACGGATGTGGTGTATGACGGGCAAATGGGCCTAAAAATGGCACAGCGCAACGAATACGATATTATTCTGCTTGACGTAATTGTGCCCTACATTAATGGTATTGAACTTTGTAAAAGCATAAAGGAGACAAAGCCCAATGTGCCTATTATTATGCTTACGGCACTGGGTACTACAGATGATAAACTAACGGGCTTTGATGCCGGTGCAGATGACTATCTGGTAAAACCATTTGAGTTTAAGGAATTACTTGCTCGTATAAGGGCCTTGCTTAAGCGTAGCGGAGGCCAGCAGCTTGCGTCTAATAAACTTCGGGTGGCCGATTTGGAATTGGATCTTGATAAAAAGAGAGCATCCAGAGATGGTAAAGTAATAGAGCTCACCGCCAAGGAGTTTTCATTACTCGAATATTTGATGCGAAACAAAGGCCGGGTGGTTTCTCGAGCTGAAATTGCCGAGCATGTGTGGGAGGTAACCTTTGACACTGGTACCAATGTAGTGGATGTATATGTAAACCTCCTCCGCAAAAAGGTAGACAAGGATTTTGACGTCAAGCTAATCCAAACCCGCATTGGGTCCGGCTATATTCTTAGCGAAGAGTAGCCATGCAAATCCGTAAGAAGTTAACATACCGATTCATCACCATAGTTGCGGTAATACTATTATTCTCCTCGCTGGCTGTATATGTTTCTTCTGCCGATTATCGAAAAGATGACTTTTACAACCGATTAATTAATAAAGCCAGTAATACCGCAAAACTGCTTATCGAGGTAGAGGAAGTAGATGCTAAACTTCTGCATCGTATTGAGGATAACAACCCCATGAGTTTGCCGGAGGAAAAGATTGTAATCTTCAACTACAAGAACCAGCGGATCTTTAATACAGACAACAAAGGAGTACTAAAAATCACTCCCGCTCTTATTGATCAGATTCGATTGGATGGCGAAATTAGGTACATGGA
Source organism: uncultured Owenweeksia sp. (assembly GCA_963975525.1). Lineage (GTDB taxonomy): Bacteria > Bacteroidota > Bacteroidia > Flavobacteriales > Schleiferiaceae > Owenweeksia. The sequence continues at coordinate 13,238 of CAXBJE010000011.1, forward strand.
AGATGGGCATGAGGTAGTGGGCTTTATGTTTACCGATACTTACGACAGGTTTGTGGTTATTGCCGCTGGTAAAGACATTTACGGTTTGGGCAAGCTCAAAAACCTTAGAAACATTCTGCTTTTCGTTTTTGCCATCAGCATTATTATTGTTTCCATTAGTGGATGGATTTATGCCGGCAAAGCCCTTCATCCCATTAATAAGCTGGTGGAGCGCGTAAATAATATTAGCATCACCAGCCTAAACCTGCGGTTGGATGAAGGCGACCAGCAGGATGAGATTTCACAACTGGCCCACACCTTTAACCAAATGTTGGAGCGGTTGGAGAAGGCCTTCAACATGCAAAAGAACTTTATTGCCAATGCCTCGCATGAGCTGCGCACACCACTTACCGCCATTACCGGCCAATTGGAGGTAGTACTTATGAAAGAGCGAAATGAAGCCGAATACAAAGAAACCATGGCCTCTGTGTTGGATGACATGAAAAGTCTTAACAACACTTCTAACCGATTGCTACTTCTGGCACAAGCCAGCTCCGAAACCTCCAAAGTTGATTTTAACCCCACCCGTATTGATGATTTGCTTTGGCAGGCCCAACAGGAAATATTAAAGCGAAATCCCAATTACATTATTAAAATAGGCTTTTCGGAAACTATGGAAGATGAAGCGCAACTTACCGTTACCGGGAATGATCAACTACTAAAAACAGCGGTAGGTAACCTCATGGAAAATGGCTGCAAGTATAGCGAAGACCATAAAGTGCAGGTTTTTGTATTACCTCGCCCCAAGTACCTTCATATTATTTTTACAGATAAAGGTATCGGCATAAGCCCTGATGACTTAAAACAAATATTTGAGCCCTTCCACCGGGGGAGCAATGCCGTTGGCTACAAGGGCCATGGCATTGGTTTATCATTGGTAGATAGAATTGTGCAACTGCATAATGGCCGTATAGATGTTACCTCAAATGTGGGCGAAGGCACCTGCTTTACTCTTATCCTACCCTACCCAAAGGCCATAAACTCCGCTACTGCTTAGTTCTACAAACTTTAATCGCATTTTAATTTCATTTTAATTCCGTCCTAATTTCACCCCTGCACCTTTGTCTCAGAAAATAAAACAACTAATACATTTTCTAAGCGATGAAAACAGTAGAAAAAAGAGACAGAATCATAGCGGCCGCGTCTACCGCATTATTTGTAATTGCCCTTGTGGGGATGATTATTATCCACGATTCTAATCGATCGCTGGAAGATATGCTCAACGGAGCAAAGTTGAAAAATGAAAACATCCTTTCGGAAAAATTGTCTCTGGATAAAGAGATAAAAAACTTTAAGGCCCAACTGGCTGCACTACAGGGCAAAAACAAAGAACTTGATAAATACCTGGCCGCTGCAAATGCTGATTTGGCCAAAAGAGAAAAGGAGCTGAAAGCTGCAAACTCCAACAAGACTTCAGCTAAAGAACTGGCAAACCTTAAAAAGATGCGTGGAGATTTGGAAAAACAGATCAGCGCGCTTACTGCTCAAATTGGCAGCCTTGAATCTACAAATGCCGACTTCAGCTCACAACTCGCCAGCCTTACAGCTAAAAACAAAGAATTAATGGCCAACAACGAATTGATGAAGGCTTTTGCCGCTAATAATTACCGTGTGGAAAGCAGCCGTGGTAAAAATGAAAAACTTACTGTAGTTGCCCGTAAAACAAAGAGGCTAAAAATGGGCTTTGACCTTCCTCAAACTGTAGTAGAGAACATCCAGTTTAAGATTAAAACCCCGGAGGGTAAAGTAATTGACAAGCAGGAAGATGGATTGACGGCTACAATAGTGGATATGGAAGATGGCTCTGACCTTATTGCCAGCCTTGAACCGATGGGCGACTTTGAGGTAACCAAGCGCATAGAAATGAAGTATGAGCCCAAGAAAAAATTGAGCAAAGGTGTGTACACAATAGACATCTACAACGGCACCACTTACATGGTTAGCTGCCAGGTAAAACTCAGATAGGCTTCAAACAACTTTTTTAATTTTCGTTCTCAATAGGTTTTTGGTTTAGAAGAAAACCCCCTTGTACGCAAGCGAGGGGGTTTTTTCGTTTTTGAAAGTGTTTAATCAAGGTGGTGATTACATTAATTTCTCAAAATCGCAGTTATTAAACATAAACCAAAATCTAATGACCATTAATTTAAGGCTATTTGTTATCCTAATTCTCGTGGTAGGTTGTAATTCTGTTGAAATAAACCCTGAACCAAAAATTCAGGATTTAACCCTGTATCGCGGCAGCTTAACAAAACATCAAAAAGAGTATAATGAAGAAGCTCTTTACAATTACAAAAAATTACTGGCCACATTGCGTCTTCAGCCCTTAACTGATCTGCCCATTGACTCCAATGGCCTTAGGATAATCCTGAGTTCGGGTTGGGTTTGGTCGGGATCCCCCATTTCTCTTGCAATTTTTTCAAATGGCAAAAAATGTAGTATTGAGACCTCTGAAATCGTCCGTTGGAAGGACCACTTTCTAAACCGAATTGACAACCCTTACTTAAGCAAGAACCTATATTATTCCGATACCACTAGATTTAATCGACTTGCGGCCGAAATTTCAAAGTCTGATTTTTGGGATCGATATTCCTTTAATGAAAATAATGCCGGATGGCGTAACACCAGTGAGAGTCAATATTTTATTGAGGCAAAAATCGATTCCTTCTACAAGCTAATTACTGAAGAGCAATCTGACTCGGTTATTTTTCATTACTTCTATCACTTTTTGAAGGCGACAGATTACAGCGACACTATCACTAATCTCCTTGAAATGGACTTCGAACATAGATACATAAAACAAAAAAAGCCGCCATACTACTAAAACATCCTTTTTCTCTTAAGCAGATATTCCTGGAGAATAGGATGATATCCCCTGCTGACATCGGCCTCCACCAAATCAATTTTGTATTGCACACACTTTAGGGTAAGTTCGGCCTTAAACCTTTCCATTTCCTTTAGGTAATGGCTTTTCACTTCCGTGGGATTAAGCTTTAGGGTAGCTCCACTTTCCATATCCACAAAGCGATAGGGCTTCTCCTTAAAGTCAAAATCTAATTCAGTGTTTTTATCGGTAGTCCAAAAAATAACCACCTCATGCTTATTGTACTTTAAGTGTTGTAGGGCATCAAACAGTTCTTCCGGGTTATCCTGCATTTCAAATAAATCAGAAAACAAAATAACCAGCGAGCGCTTGTGGATTTGCTGCGCAATAAGGTGTAGCGACTCTATCATGCTCACCGTACTGGCATCTTTCCTGTTATAGCCGCTTAACACTTTGTACAACTCGGTGTTTATTAGCTTATGGTGCTGAAAGGTAGAACGTGCCGGGGTGTTGGTATCATGCCTGCCGAAAAGGCTTAGTCCAACCGCATCGCGCTGGCGCTTCAATAAATTCATTAACGCCATGGAGGCGATACAAGAGAAAAGCAGCTTATTGGGATTATGTACATCCCCCATCCTGCCCTCGGGGTAAAACATACTGCCCGAAGTATCAATAACCAGGCGGCAACGGAGGTTGGTTTCCTCCTCATACCTTTTGGTATAAAGGCGGTCAGTACGGCCATACAGCTTCCAATCTATGTTTTTGGTGCTTTCGCCCGGATTGTAAATACGGTGCTCCGAAAACTCTACCGAAAATCCATGAAACGGACTTTTGTGCATCCCGGTAATAAAACCCTCCACCACCTGGCGGGCAAAAAACTCAAGGGTTTCAAAATCACGGAAATTCTGGATGTCGATATTTTCTTCCTGCATACACGTACCAAGTTTATAAAAGGCCTAACGCAAATAACGGAAATGGATTTTGAAGGATGGCTGGAAGAAAAATAAAATGGCAGCTCTGATACCCAGAAACTAAGAAAAAAGCCATTTTGGTTTAGTTTTACATCCAAGCCCATTGGACAAGCCACCCTTGCTCAAACACGGTAGATAATATTATTAGGAAACTAACTTCAGATAATACTAATGAGAGAGTCACAACTAAAAATACTAATCAACATTTTGGCCATCCTCACCATGCTGGCCGGTGCTTTCGGAATGCTATTCTGCTTTCCATTTTTATGGTCGGCTAATACCGCTGATTTAATTGGAGCAGGTTTTCCATTTGTGGGAGGCTCCATTTTATTTGCAGGCGGGTTAATTACTTTGGGGGTGTTTAATAAAGCATAAAAAGTGTAATTGAATTTGTTTATTTCATTAATGGATAGCCTACGGTAAGTCATGCCTAAACCCAACATCTTCTCCAAAACATCAATATTTATTTTTTCAGCGGCAGGCTCTACTTTTTTTGGAGCATTACTCTATAGCTCCAACTTACAAGAAGTAAATAAGAGAAAGTTTATTCTTCCCACCATTGCTTTTTCGCTGGTATGGAACATTGCCTTTCATTTCCTGTTACGGGATTTTAACTTTCCGATTTTTAGTTTCCTAATAATAAATGCACTCGGAGGTTTAATACTAATCAAACCATTCTGGAATTACCATTTCCATGATTTGGAGGAGTATAATACTCGAAAAATATGGGGGCCGGCAATAGCTTTAGTAGTACCAATTTCCATTTTACTGGGTTTTCATTTTTTCAATCCACCAACTTCTTCTAGTGCCAATAACCAAAATACAGACTTCATCTCCTTGCGGGATTCGGCTGAATCCAATGCTATTTTTATCCAGAACGATACAATCGTCAATTTTGAGGGTTTAACCCTAACCTTACCATCATATTCATATTACCACACCATCAACACAGAGTACCTAGATGCCTTAAATTCCACTATTTATTTTGAGGAAGGAAACTTTACCTTTAAGCTTATGATTGATAAAAAAAACAGGAAAGAGGTGTTGAATCTTGACTTCCTAAAAAGCAAGGTAGACTCCATTTCACTATTCGATAAACCATACCTGTCACTAGGAAAAACTACCGTAGGCTATTATGATAATTACGAAGCTGATACACTTGCGGCAAGTGGCCAGTTTCTGCTATTTCAAAAAAATACTGTTGCTTACCTTGCTGTTACTGATTACCCAATGTTAAGTGTTGAATACGGAGATAGCCTTTCTGATTTCCTTTTCAATTCTATGGGCTTCCACAATTAGCCACCACATATTTATCCGTATTAAGTATAATTCAACCTATCTCCCACCAAAAAACCCCTCCCACCCCGGCATTGCCGAGATGAAAAGGGCTTCCTGCTTGAAATTACTAAACCACTAAAAATTCTAAACTGCTATATTCATTCTGGCCTGTTTACTTGATTTACCAGAGTGAATAGCTACTTTCTGAGCATTGTTATACCACCTCTTTCCATACAATTCCAGATCTCTGAATTTAATGGCACTATCTACTCCCGGCATGTAAAAGGTAAATCGCGCAGAATTATCCTCTGTATTCACCACAAGTTCACAGGGCTCCTCCTCTTCCTTAACACCACCAGTGGCGTATTTTATCTCCTTTAGCCCAAACAGAAAGCAGTGCTTTGTGTCCATCTCATTTTTCACCAACCACACCATAGCCATTACCAGCGCTTTACTGTCAATAGCCACTATGCGCTGGCCGTTAAGCTCCATCTGGTCAAAAGTCCATCCGTTCTTTTTTTCAAGAGCATTAAGTTGTTTTCTTAGTT
>CAXBJE010000012.1:0-18772 GCA_963975525.1 uncultured Owenweeksia sp.
CCTGCCGCTGTGTAAAAGATTAATTTAATGAGTTGATTTGTAATTGACAATTATGCTTCAAGGATCCATTAACGGGGGTAGATTGATGGGACTAAAAGTGGTGTTGGTCGTTCTATGACAAATACTACCTAAAACTTTAGGAGTATTGGGATTGCTTCAATACCTTACTTTAGTTCTGTTAACGGCTTATTCCATTTCTTCAGGAATACCAAAGTCTCTGTAAAACTTACCCAGCTTACGCTTGAGAACCAGGTAACGTACAATGCCATAAATAATCATCAAGGCACTAATGGCGAGGGCCACAAAGCCCAGCCAGCGTAGGCTTTCAAAATCTTCTAATTTTAAAAGACCTATACCCCCTATTACCAAATACAAGCTGGTACGGATGTAGGAGAACAATGTGCGCTCATTTGCCAATGTGGTACGCTGCATGGCCAGGTAATCTCTTAGAATGAGCTTTTCTTTATGCTCAAAAGGCTTTACAATGCGGGGCATTCTTTTAATTATCTTTTTCATAGAGGTGTGCTGCCGTGAAATTAAACCAAAGAAATTTAATTTGGTTTTAAGCAAGTATTTTAGCCGGTACCTTCTTACGTAAAATCAAATTTCTAACTAGGTTGTTGGTATGCTCAGCCTAATATCACCCTTTATTACTCCATGTTTAAAGAAATCGTTCTGTTATTAATTGACCTTGGTTTAATAGGGGCAGACTTTAAACATCACAAAAGAGTAAAGAAAGAAGAGGAAGTGGAGGGGCGCAAAAAACCATTTAAGAAATATCTTAAATCTCCAAGCCTCATTGTTTACGGTAGCGTATTCTTAATACTGATTTTAGCCGGGACCGTATTTCTTTTCTATCAAAATAAAGTAGTTAAACCCAAACAGTGCCTAGAGGAAATGCATCAAATTGAAAAAGCTCTCCAAAGCTGGAAAAGTGCATATGGCCAGTACCCTCAGTCAATTTTGGAATTAACAAAGTCTAAACCCTTACGCAAGGATTGGCTGAAAGATAGTTGGAACAAACCCTATTATTACACTGTAGAAGGAAATGGTTATGTACTGATCTCCTCTGGGCAAGATGGTAGGCATAATACTAATGATGACATTAAACTTCCCAAACCCAAAAATCAATAGTTTAATACTTCCGGGCTACTTATTTGCCCCTAATAATGGTTACTCGCAAAAAGCCTGTTAGTTTTGAAGTTCTCCATTTGATACCATCCCATGAAAAAGCTTTTAGGCCTTTTAATTTTAACCATAATTTCTTGTAATGAGATAGAGCCTGTGCCCAATGCTGAGGTTAAACCTCAGAGGAATAGTACTGAAACCATTACCGAGACTTCCCTTATCATATTAGGCACCATACAAGATGCAGGCTCACCACACATTGCCTGTAAAAAGGATTGTTGCAAACACCTCTTTCAAAATCCTGATAATTCCAGAAAAGTGGTTTCCCTTGGTTTGATTGACCCTGTAAGCAAAAAGACCTTTATTATTGAAGCCTCTCCAGATTTACCGCAACAAATGAAAAACCTAAAACTCCATGCCACTTTCGCGGAAAAAGAAACACCCGATGGAATACTGCTAACCCATGCTCATATTGGGCATTACACAGGGCTTATGTATTTGGGTAAGGAAGCTATGAATGCCGATAGCGTTACTGTTTATGCCATGCCCCGAATGAAAACATTTTTGGAGCAAAATGGCCCCTGGAGTCAATTGGTAAATACAGGCAATATCTCTTTGATTGAGATAAGTGATGGTGAGGAAACACGCCTAAGCGAGCAGCTAAGCGTAACTCCCTTTAAAGTGCCACATCGTGATGAATACTCCGAAACCGTGGGCTACCGCTTTGCCGGCCCTAATAAAACGGCACTGTTTATTCCTGATATTGATAAATGGGAAAAGTGGGACACGGAGATTATAGCGGCTATCGCTCGCGTAGATTATGCCTTTATTGACGGTACCTTTTATGATGCCGAGGAAATCAATAACCGGGATATTTCACAAATCCCCCACCCTTTTGTTTCAGAGAGTATGGAGCTATTCAAAAATCTTGACTCTAAGGAAAAAGCAAAAATTCATTTCATTCATTTCAATCATACCAACCCCATAATTAACCCGGAAAGCGAGCAATACAAGGAGGTATTGAAAAACGGTTTTAAAGTGGCACGGATGAATGATGTGATAAAACTGTAGTTAAGACCTTCCAGGTTTTGAAAACCTGGAAGGTCTCCGCGAACTCAAACAAAATTACCAATGCCCCAAGACTACTTCGAGGACAAAAAATTTAAAACTCAGGATTACACCCAAAATCCTCTCGCGAAAGGAGAATATGAGCTTTGCACTTTCCTAAGCTGTGACTTCTCCAATTCGCATCTTTCCAATTATGTTTTTACTGAATGTGTTTTTGAAAACTGTAACCTCAGTATGGTGCAAGTGAGAAACACTTCCCTTAAAGAAGTGGAGTTTAAGGGCTGTAAAATACTGGGTGTAAATTTCAGCGAATGCAATCCCTTTCTGTTAGAAATGGCTTTTTCAGGTTGCAACCTTAATAATTCTTGCTTCTACAACTTAAAGTTGAAAAAAACACCTTTTACCAATTGCAGCTTAGAGGAAGTAGACTTTGTAGAAACCGATCTATCCGAGGCCACTTTTCAGGAATGTAGCCTTAGAGGAGCAGTCTTTGAAAATTCAAATTAGGAAAAAGCTGATTTTAGAACCGCTAAAGGTTTTTCCATTAACCCCGAAATCAACCAACTGAAAAAGGCTCGCTTTTCTCAGGATGGCTTAATTGGTTTGTTGGGGAAATATGGGATTGAGGTGGAGTGAGTATCAGGCAAAGTATAACACAGTGCTTGAAATCTTCTACAGAATTAAGGTTCTAAACATACCGAAGACGAAAAGAAGGTGTTAGCTTCAGGTCTTGCCTGGCGCAATTACTTTTTAATTTTGAGGTAGTCGATCGCTATGGCAGATTCCGTTGAAGTATAAAAACGGAGATCACGCCAATACCTTGGCTCCATTTTAAACTCTCCTTCTCCTACTTTAACATTATTAATTTCCAATTCGTAGCTACTCAGATCGATATCCAGTTTGATATCTGAAATACTATTATCATTAGGTTCAATATATTTTGAGTTCATGGTATATATTGAATCTAAATTGTAATCGTATTCAGTAAAAAGTATCCATCCACTTGAATATATAGATATTGTGTATTCTATAGAGGCTCCTAATAGAATAATTCCAAAATGCCCTTTCTCATCTTTACTTTCAATCAACTTAATTGAACTTTCAATGGAATATTCCTTAGGGAGGTTGACTAAATATGATCCAGTTAAACTTCCACTACTTGACCTACGAGCACTGCTATCTCTTGATAACATGCGATAGTATCCATTTGCAATATCTAAATAATGAGAGCCCGTATTCTCTTCGATCCAACCAAGCTTATTGTCATCAAAAGGTTCCTCTAAAATTTGACCACCACTACTGACAGGCTCGCAGGAATGCAAAGCAAGCATAGAGATTGACAAAATTGAAAAAGTCCAAAATTTATTATTCACTTCAATTTTATTTTATTGTACAAACTACCCCATCACCTTAGCCATCACATGATAACGGGGGTCATCAACGCTATGCTCAATTACCCCAGCTAGTTTAGGAGAAGCCTTAATCATCAGTGCCTGACATTCCTCACTCAGATGTTTGATTTTAAGGGATTTACCCGCTGCCTCATACTTTTCAACCAATACAAAAAGAGCCTCAAGTGCTGAGTGGTCTGCTACGCGTGATTCCATAAAGTCAATCACCACTTTATCGGGATCGCCATTTACATCAAACTTGGAGTTGAATGCCTGAATGCTACCAAAGAAAAGTGGCCCCCAGATTTCGTACACCTTGGTGCCATCTTCAGTAAAGTACTTTTTGGCACGGATGCGTTTGGCATTCTCCCAGGCAAATACCAGGGCACTCATTACTATACCCGCCATTACGGCTATGGCCAAATCAAACACTACGGTTAAGGCCGAAACGGCTATAAGAACTATGGCATCACTAACGGGGATTTTATTCAGAATACGGAAACTACTCCAGGCAAAGGTGCCAATCACCACCATAAACATTACCCCCACCAAGGCCGCAATGGGCACCTGCTCTATCAATCCGGAGGCAAAAAGGATGAAAATTAAAAGCGTGACGGCAGCCACAATTCCTGAAAGGCGGGTTCTACCACCTCCTTTAATATTAATGATAGATTGGCCAATCATGGCACAACCACCCATACCTCCAAAAAATCCGGTAACGATATTGGCTCCACCCTGGGCCAAGCACTCGCGGTTGGTGTTTCCACGGGTTTCGGTCAATTCGTCAATAAGATTTAGGGTCATTAAAGATTCTATCAAGCCAATGGCAGCAAGAATTATAGCGTATGGCCCAATAAAGGCCAGAGTTTCCCATGTAAATGGAATTTTACTGAAAATGTCCATTTGAAACTGTGGAAGTCCGCCAGAAAGGCCTTCGCCCCCACCATCTTTAATAAAACTACCTACTGTGGCCGAATCCAGGTTTCCGAGAATTACAATTCCTGAAACAACCACAATGGCAATTAGGGCTTCGGGTAATTTTTTATTGAGTTTGGGCAAAAAGTACATTATGGCCATGGTAAGGCCAACAAGTGCCAACATAGCCCAAACCTCCATACTTGAAAACAATTCCCGAAACCAAATAAGCGGGTTACCGAAGAAAGTTACACCTTCAGAAAATGGAATCGGAAACATTCCCAATTGAGAAATAAAAATCACTATAGCCAGGCCGTTTACAAATCCCATCATTACAGGATGCGGAATAAGGCGGACAAACTTCCCAAGCTTTAAAACACCAACCAACATTTGGATACATCCCATTAGGATAACAGTAACAAAGAGATAATAAAGGCCCAGATTTTCACTCTCTGCTCCCATTGCATTTCCCTCCGCCACAAGATTTACCATCACCACTGCCAGAGCACCAGTTGCACCACTTATCATACCTGGGCGTCCACCAAAAATGGCGGTAATTAGCCCAATCATAAAAGCGGCATACAACCCTACCAAGGGATCTACACCTGCCACAAAAGCAAAGGCCACGGCTTCAGGCACTAAGGCAAGCGCCACAGTCAATCCGCTAAGGATATCATTCTTGGCATTGGTGGTGCGTTTCCTAATAAATTCTCTCATGGCGTGTGGGTTTGTAAAAAAGTGTGCAAAAGTAGGGGTTTAAAAATCGGAGGGCAAGGTGACATAGGATGACAACAAGGCAAAAGCACTTAACCCTTGCGATATCTGATTTTCATATTTATCCTGTTTTTAATGGGTATGATTTAATTTGAGCCAAATTGAATAGTCCTAGGAACGCCCTTGGCCTACTTGGAACCTGGAGGGTTCCTATATTTATAGAAATACATACGCAACCTTGGTTTGACCCTGCAACGGTCGCATCTTTCGTTGCCAAAATTTTCTATAAACATGCCATGCCGATGGCATGGTAAACTAATGAATATAGGTCCTAAAAGATTTTGACTTGAAACGAGCAATTATTTCGCATAAATGCACTTTTTAGCCTGTGGAAAACTCAAATGGATAAAAATCACATTTAAAGAATGTTGAATTCAAATCAAAAACCATTTCCCCATAAAATTCCAAAAAACACTGCTTATTCATTCCATTAATTTCTTTAATTTCCAACCTTCTTAAAAAGCTAACCCACACCTTGAGAACCTTTGTTGCTCTCCTCTTTCTAATTTCCTTTTCTGCGGCAGCGCAGCCCAGCACCTATAACTTTTGTGTGAAGACGGATAAATTGGGCAGTTTTAAAGCCCAGGTTACGTTTCGTGCAGTAGATTTTGGCGAGGCCACAGCAAAGCAGCTATTGCTTTGCGAGGTTAGGCCTGCGCTGGGAGATACAGTTGCGATTGTAATTGTAAAAGGAACGGCTTGCCCTTGCGGAAAGGATTGTCAGGTATATAAGGTTACGCCCAAAAAATTAAGTGGAAATATGAGCACCAACTATGATAAAGGTGGTGCTAAGACCCTTCCGGCCTCCTCTGCAGCAGCCTTGGACTGCCTTATTTACGAAGCAAAATCCCTGTTTGATGACCCCGCAGGGTTCTTGAAAAGAAACTTACTTGGAAGTAAGGATTAAGCATTTATTATATCAATTGTTGATACATCAAATATATTTTCAATATTTGCTCTTTACCTAAAAACAACATGAGTCAGGATTTAAACGATGTAATCCTTTTCCAAATTGAGAAGACCAACAAAACCGCCAAGCAATACTCACAAAAGGAGTTTGACCGGATTGGTTTGGGCATTACGGTTGATCAGTGGGTACTTTTAAAGATTATTGAAAAGCACCAACCGCTTTCGCAGAAGGAACTAGCTATTCAGTCACTACGTGATCCGGCAAGCATAACCAGAACGCTGGATTTACTGGAAAATAAAAATTACATAGAACGTGCCGCTATAGTTGATAACAGGCGACAATACAACATAAGCCTCACCCCTGCCGGAGAAAAATTTGTTTCCGATAACATGAAAATGGTAGACGCCCACAGGCAGCAGAGTACAGCAGGTTTTACACAAGAGCAACTGACAGAGCTAAAAAATATGCTTATAAAAATTCAGCAAAATATGAGTTGAGTTTTTTTACCCTATTAATTGATATATCATTATTTGATACCGCAACGAAATGAACTTGAATATTACAAATCCTTATTTACTACTTGCCATGATTGGTTGTACCCCCTTAGTACCTAACAACTCCTGGCCAAATACCATTCAAAAAAATGGAATGACGGTGAACTGGAAACACCAGGGTGATCGGGTATTTTTTGAAATGAGTGCCCCTACCAACGGCTGGGTGGCCATCGGGTTAAACCCAGATGAGGGCATTACCGGAACCTACTTATTAATGGGCCGAGTGGTAAATGGCAAAGCCGAACTGGTGGAGCACTATACCATAGCTCCCGGTAACTATCAGCCTATTGAGAGCTTAGGAGGTGAAATTGCCGTAAAGGATATCGATGGTGAGGAAACGGGTAATTCCACTACAATCCGTTTTTCTCTTCCGGTGGAAACCGGGAGTAAATATCAAACACCACTAACTCAGTCTCTAGAATATAATATGCTTATTGCTTTTAGCCGTGATGACGATTTTAAGCATCACTCTATGATGCGCACCTCTATATCTATCAAACTTTAATAATTATCTAAAACCCAATTTACTATGAAAAAGACCCTACTGGCGGGCATGTTGGCCATATTTACAGCCTCTACCGCACTGAGTCAAAACACAGAGGAAAAAGCCGTGAAACTGGCTATTTCCAACTTTGCCAAAGCTGCTGACAATAGCGATGCTTCTGCTATTGCCGAGCTACTGGACGAGAATTTCCGCATAGTTATGAACCAATTGTTTGGAAGCAAAGAAGTAAGCATAATGCCCAAAGCGGTGTATGTGGAAAAAATCAAGACCAAGGAATTTGGTGGTGAGCCACGGAAAGTTACTGTTGAAAATGTAATGGTAAACGGTAATACGGCTTCAGCTAGGGTTACTTATGCAGGGGCAAAAATGACGTTTGTATCACTCACCACTTTGGTTAAAAACGCTGATGGCCAATGGAAGCTGGTGAGTGAGATGCCTGTTATTAAGTAGCTTCTTCCATTTGATTGTATTTAAAACCTTGATTCGTTTCCACGAACAGGGTTTTGGATACTTTACAAATCGAAACAAATCGCGTATTTTTCCAATCCATGGAAAAAGCTAAAATTCTACTCTTCACCCTCGCACTTTTTGCATTCGGGCTAAAAGCCCAGCAACCACTATGGCATATTTCGCTATTGGCAGAAGAAACCCTGAATGAAGTTGGTCAGGAAAACATTCAAACGGCATGGTTTGTAACAGGAAAGGACACCGTGTACACAATTCACCTAGGAGACAGCAAAATTGTCGGGCGCACTACCCCTTATGATTTTGATACCATTTGGACGGATGGGGATTCTTTGTATCAGCGGCATATTGACTATTTGAGGGATACAGAGGAATTGGCTGCTTATAAGGGGCGTAAAAATGTGGTGATTAGAGAGTATGAATCAGGGGAGCTTGTAAAGAAGAGTATTACACGCCATGGTGAGGACTGGAAACCCTCGTTTACACAAACTTGGACACCAAAAGGAATATTGACAATTAAAAAAAATACTAATAAAACGGTCACCACCCTACAGACCTTTAAGCCACTCTCCACATTGTACAGCGAAAATGATGGAGACACAATAAGACGATGGAATGTGGATGGAAACGATACTTTACTAATTGCAATAGAATGGAAAAACTACTCAGAGGTAACAAAATTCAAGAGTAAGAAGTGGACTAAGAAGATTTCCATTGGAGACACTACTATTCGCATCACTCATTATCCAGAAAAAACTGATTCAATTTTTGAAGTCAGTATTGATGGAAACCTGAGAAATGAGCAGTACTCAAAACCCAAAGGAAAAAACTATTCAGTGATAAGTAGATATAAAACTTGGTGGACAGCTGAAGAGCCTAAGTCATACGAGCACAAAGCGAATAGCGACACAACCAGGCATGCCTGGGTTTATTATGAAAAACCTGAAATAGGCATAAATGTAACAGTACCTAAGGTTCACTGGAAGTATTTCTACGATTCAGATTCCATTTTTTTTAAATCCTATGAGATCATCTATGATCAGCAAGGTGCACAAGTAGGACTAAATATTAAAAGAAAAGATGGAACAACAACTACAATAGCTGAACCTTCATATCCTCCTGAACCTGAGGCTACAGAAAATCAGATTTACCCCATTGCTTTAGAAGAGTCATATACCACCATTTTAACAACCCTCACTCCTATCACAACTAAAATAATGGTATGTGACCAGACTATGGATGAGTTGATTTTGGGAAACCTTAATATTTATGAGCGCAGCAATGAATATGTGAAATTTGGACAATGGTGGAACGAAACCGTCATTATTGAAATTGGGGCGGATAAAACCATTTCCGGAGTTAGCCGCTCTCCAAACTCAGAGCTATGGGTAGATGGCTTTCTGCTTAAAACAAAAGGAAAAATGGTTTCCGCCCCAAAGAAATTGAAAACCGTACTTTACTACATTGATGCCAATGACAAAAAGAGAAAGCAAAAACTGGAGTACATTTTATTGCCTGTGAAGGTTGAGGCAAGGAATCAACTAGAATATTGAATAACATATATAGAGGCGGCAAGGCACTTACGATTTCAATCTATTGATTTAAAAAGGTTTAAATCCTTGTTTTTACAAATTGGTAGGACACATACAACCAGAGAATTGTTTTGAACCTCTTGGCATTTACCCAGTAGGGGTAATTTGTCTGTAGAATATGAATCCGGTATCCGCCCCCAAAGCTCAGCCCCCTCTGCCTTTGGCGGAGGGGGCTGAGCTTTGGTAATTTATTTTTATTGTTTTTCTACCAACAAAGCACCCCGATGGGGTGCCTCAAATTGTGGATAGCTGAACACTACTAAATATCCTTTTTACAAGAAGTATATTTACCTAACTCATTCTATTTCCTATGAAAAACTTCTGTACCTTCTTTCTCTTATTTAGCGCTGTTATTACCTTCGGCCAAAGCCAAACCAAGCGCGTATTGTTTATTGGCAATAGTTACACTTACGTGAATGACTTGCCCAAAATGATAGCGGATATGGCTACCGCAACGGGCGATACACTAATATATGACAGCAACACTCCCGGTGGATTCACGCTTCAGGGACATAGCACCAACGCAATTACTATTAACAAGATTAAAGCTGGCAATTGGAATTATGTGGTTTTGCAGGAACAAAGCCAGCGACCTTCATTTCCAATTAGCCAGGTACAAACCAGTGTTTTCCCTTATGCCCAAATTCTGGATAGTTTAATAAACCATCACGACTCTTGTGCCGAAACGGTGTTTTACATGACCTGGGGCCGTAAAAACGGAGATGCTTCCAACTGTGCCTTTTTTCCGCCACTTTGTACTTATCAAGGTATGGACAGCTTATTAAATTTAAGGTATCGCATGATGGCCGATAGCAATGATGCCATAGTATCTCCAGTAGGAGCCGTTTGGAATTACATCCGTGCCAACCACCCTAGTATAGAATTGTATTCGGCTGATGAGAGCCATCCATCAGTGGCCGGAACCTATGCAGCTGCCTGTTCGTTTTATACTTCGTTTTTCCGGAAAGACCCAAGTTCAATCCCTTTCAATTCATCCCTTTCTGCCCTTGAGGCACAAACCATACGCAATGCAGCCAAAGTGGTGGTGTTTGATAGTTTACCCAAATGGCATATTGGCGAGTATGATCCGGTAGCCAGCTTTAGTCACGTGGCATTACCCGATACAGCATGCACGGTTCACTTTGCCAATACATCTAAAAATGCTGATAATTATTGGTGGGATTTTGGGGATGGAACTTTTTCCTTTATGGAAAACCCTACTCACATCTATACTTCTATTGGTAACTATTCTATCCGATTAGCTGCTTCTAAATGTGGAAAGTTTGATACAACCGAAGTAGTGC
Organism: uncultured Owenweeksia sp.; assembly: GCA_963975525.1. Classification (GTDB taxonomy): domain Bacteria; phylum Bacteroidota; class Bacteroidia; order Flavobacteriales; family Schleiferiaceae; genus Owenweeksia. The sequence continues at coordinate 10,607 of CAXBJE010000012.1, forward strand.
TATTCGGGCCATGTCCTGTAAGTATTCCAGAGTTGGGTAATACCAACCTGCGGTGGTCGATTTTCCCAAATCCCGTAAAACAAGCGCTGGGTATTTCGGATATTAATGACATGGACTACAGTTTCTCCATCATAAATACCACGGGAACAGAAGTTCTTAAAGGAAACTCCCCGCGTGTGCATGAACGTATTGATGTAGCTCATTTGCCAGCGGGCGTTTACTTCCTCCATTTAATGGAAAAAGAAAAATCATTGGGCTACAGGAAGTTTGTGAAGGACTAACGCGATGTGTAAATCAACTTTTTTCATAGTTCTAATTAGCGCCATATTAAGTTCGTGTAATAACCATGGGGATAACGATGATGCAAAAGCACTTCAGCATTCTGAACTTTCCCAGAAAATAGATAACTACATTAAGGGTCACTTGGCTAATGGCAAATTCAAGGGCAGTGTTTTAGTTGCCCAAAAGGATTCCATTCTATTTCAACAGGCGTATGGCTTGGCTGATTTAGAATCCAATATTCCCCATACCGATTCTACCAAATTTTTAATCGGTTCCATTACCAAACCCTTTACCGCATTGGCCATTTTACTTTTGGAGAAGGAAGGTAAATTGTCCTTAAACGATTCCCTATCCAACTATTTCCCTGATTTCCCAAATGGGAATAATGTTACTATTCACCACCTTCTTACCCATACGTCAGGGATAAGAGATTACCATGCGCTGCCAGATTGGAAAGAAGACAGTCAACGAGATATTACTCCAAACTATACCGTGATGCGCATGGCGGCTGAGCCTTTTGATTTTGAGCCGGGCACAAGTTTCAGGTACTCAAATACCGGCTATATTTTACTAGGGCTGATTATTGAAAAGGTAAGCAAACAAAGCTTTGAACAGTTTATCCAAAAGGTAATTCTGGGGCCATTGGAGCTAAAAAATACGGGCATAATTAGTAATGGTAAAGCAGTTGAAAATTTGGCAAAGGGATACACCTCTACACCACTTGAGAGTAAAATAGCAAACTACATCAATTACAAGCAGCCTTTTTCATCAGGCAATATGTACTCCACTCCTACCGATTTATGGAAATTCACAAAAGCCGTGATGTACAGTGAATTCTTAGGCAAGGAAAAAACCACAGAAGTATTTGAGAACAACTCTGGCCGATACGGCTATGGCTGGGGCATACGGGAATTCAATGGTCTACATTCCTATGGTCACCATGGTGGAATGAATGGTTTTGTGGGCTCCATTTCCTGGCTTCCCGAAGCTGAAATTTTCATCTGCTTTTTAACCAATGATGATAATACTCCTAAGTCCACAATAGCTAGTGACCTTGCCTCCATCGTTCGGGGCCAGGAGGTTGAAACTCCTTCTAAATATAAAATCAAACCTCTTACTAAAAATATAATCAGCACCGTTTCCGGAGATTATCTTATCAAAAGGAATGACACCATACATGTGTTTTCCACCGGTGACAGGCTATTTTTACAAGAGACCGGACAAGCCAAACATGAACTCTTTAACATTGGAGATTATGAATTCATCACGCCAATATTAGAATTCGGAATACAATTCTCCGAAATAGAAATGGAAAAGGCGCAAGTTTTAAGTTTAACAGGAGGAAGCAGTTTATCCGCCAGCAGAGTAAACAAGCAACCTGATTAAAGCATTACTTAAACCTCTCAAAAATTTCCCTTTCCAAATCTTCACGATGATCCGGATGTGCAATAGAAGTTAGTGCCAAGGCCCTTTGTCTTAGATTTTTCCCGAAAAGGTCAACCACACCCTGCTCCGTTACCACATAATGCACGTGGGCTCTGGTGGTTGTAACTCCCGCACCGGGTTTTAGCTGAGGCACAATTTTACTCTCGCCACGGCTGGTAATTGATGGTAAAGCAATGATGGCCTTTCCACCTTCTGATAATGACGCTCCGCGTATAAAATCCATTTGGCCGCCAACACCTGAATACTGCTTCTTGCCAATGGTATCGGCACAAACCTGTCCGGTAATATCAATTTCAATAGCGCTGTTAATGGCTGTGACCTTAGGATTTCTCCTGATAATGGCCGTATCATTGGTGTAAGATGCTTCCTTTAACCAAACTGGGGGATTACCATCTACAAACTCATAAAGGCCCGAAGAGCCCATCACAAAGCAGGAAACAATTTTACCTCGATCCACCGCTTTTTGGCTACCGTTTATAACACCTGATTCTACCAGAGGTATTACCCCATCAGAAAACATTTCGGTATGGATACCTAAATTTTTATGATTTCCCAGTTTGCTTAATACCACGTTAGGGATAGCTCCAATACCCATTTGCAGGGTGGCTCCATCCTCTACCAACCCAGATACATGGCTACCAATGCGCTGCTCCAAATCTGTTGGCTTTGAAGCCTCCTTTTGGTAAATAGAGCCATTGGCTTCAATTGCCAGATCTATTTTACTAACGTGAATAATACCATCGCCCGAAGTGCGGGGCACAGCCGGATTTATTTGAGCAACCACCTGTTTGGCAGTACTTAAAGCTGCAAGTGTAATATCCACGGAAGTGCCTAATGAACAAAAACCATGTTTGTCTGGTGTGGAAACCTGAATAAAGGCAACATCCAACGGTAGAATACCTCTGGTAAATAACAAATGGGCTTCACCCAAAAATATAGGCGTGTAGTTTCCATCACTTGAGTTTACATCGTTGCGCACATTACTGCCTACAAAAAGGCTGTTTATTTTAAATGCTTTTTTGTGCTCTGCCTCAGCGTAAGGCGCCACACCTTCTGTATGCAGGTGTACGATTTCAACATCATGTAAATCATTGCTTCTGGAGCATAAAGCAGCAATTAATACGTGAGGAGTCATTGCTGCTCCCTGGATAAATACGCGGTGCCCAGACCTTACTATAGCTGTGGCCTGACTGGGTGAAACAATCTGCATAAAGGATATTTTTCTGTGGGTTAAATAGAGGTTGCAAAAGTGTTTCACATTGCGACTTTATCGAATGACATTTATCAGTGAAGGACATTTTACCCCAATTACCTTTACCAAAATTTCACTGTAATGAAATAGTTAAAAAATAGGTTGAGTTTATTCTTAAGCCTTCAAGGTTATCCCTACATATATTTCTAAATTCGCCACCCAGTAGCTGTTTACGGCACAAAAACATTAAGCCACTATGCCCGAAGGTTTGTCCTCACTTCAAATAAATGAGATTAGTAATTTGCTGTTTGCTTCGGCAGCTGAAGGATTGGTTGTTGCAGATTCCAAGGGGCTTATTCAGCTTATCAATCCAAGGGTGGAAGAGATGTTTGGCTATTCACATGATGAGTTAATCGGAAAGCCTGTGGAAGTGCTGATGCCTAAGAAATTTAGAAACAAGCATGTTGGCCACCGTGAACGTTATAACGAGTATCCCACCAAACGAGCCATGGGCATTGGTCTTGATTTGGTAGCCGAAAGAAAGGACGGAAGCAGCTTTCCTATTGAAATTTCGCTCAACCATTTTCAACATCATGGTAACATGATGGTAATGGCCCTAATCTCTGATGTTACAGAGCGTAAGAAGGCCGATTTGGCGTTAAAGCAAATGAATCTGGAACTGGAGCAAATGGTTACAGAGCGCACCAAGGATTTGCGCGAAAGCCAAAAACTCCACAGTATCATTTCTCGCAATTTCCCCAATGGCACCATCAACGTTTTTGACCGCGACCTGAATTATATATTCATTGAGGGGATGGAAATGTTCCGTATGGGCATTGACAGCTCTCGCTTGGTGGGCACCAGTTACCTGGAAAGGCTTGACCCGGAAATTCGAGATGAAATAAGGGATAAACTGTTGCAGGTTTTTGAGGGCGAAAATTCCAACTTTGAAATTATTTTTAAAGGGCGAACCTACATGATTAATGCGGTTGCCCTGCCCGATGACGATGGTACCATTAATCAAATACTGGTTGTTGAACAAAACATTACGGCCCTAAAAAAGGCCCAAAGCGATATAAAGGAATCTCTTGAAAAAGAAAGACAGCTAAGTGAACTTAAGTCGAGGTTTGTGTCTATGGCCTCTCATGAGTTCCGTACACCGCTTACAACCGTATTATCATCTTTAGCGCTGCTAAAAAAGTATATAGAGCGCGATGGCGACAAGGAAAAACAGTATAAACACATTAGCAGGATGCGGAGTTCGGTACATCACCTTACCAGTATCCTAAACGACTTTTTATCTATTGATAAACTGGAAGAAGGTAAGATTGAAGTGAACCTTCAGGAAATTAAGATTGAGGGCTTTTTGAAAGAAATTGCTGAGGATGTAGAGGGCATGACTAAGGATGGGCAAACCATAAACTGCACTTTTGCAGGTAGCGGATTAATTACCTCAGATAAGAGCATAATCCGCAATATTTTGCACAACCTACTTTCAAACGCCATTAAGTATTCACCGGAAAACACCACCATTACCCTTTCGGGGAAAGTTGAAAAAAACATCTTAACACTTAATGTAAAGGATGAAGGGATGGGAATTCCACAATCGGAACAACAACATTTATTTGAACGCTTTTTTAGAGCTAAAAATGCATTAAACATAGAGGGCACAGGACTTGGCCTAAGTATCATAAAAAAATATGTAGACTTGTTGGGAGGCACAATAACCCTTACGAGTGAAGAAGGCAAAGGCACCGAGTGCATCGTAACATTACCTGTTCAACCATAACAAAAAAGAGAAGTAGGTATCATGAAGAAAATCCTTATTGTAGAAGACAACGCTGCTGTACGAGAAAATCTGGAAGAAATTTTAGAGTTATCAGAATATGATGTAACCACAGCAGAAAATGGCAAAAGAGGTGTAGAACTGGCTAAGAGAGTGAAGCCAGATCTTATTATTTGTGACATTATGATGCCAGATTTGGATGGTTATGGAGTACTTAGAATTCTTAGTAAGAAACCTGAAACAGCCTCTATACCTTTTATCTTTCTTACGGCTAAAGCCGAAAAGAGCGATATGCGTAAGGGGATGAACCTTGGTGCGGATGACTACATCACTAAACCTTTTGAGGAAGACGATTTGCTTCAGGCTATTGAGACCCGCTTGAAGAAAAGTGAGTTTGTAAAGAAAAAGACAGAACCCTCTTTAGAAGGCTTAAATAGCTTTATTAATGAGGCTAAAGGCCTTGCTGAGTTTAATGAGTTAAGTGAAAACAGAAAGGAAAAAACCTTTAGCAAGAAAGAGGTAATATATAGCGAAGGCGACTTTGCCAATTATCTATACTTTATCATCTCTGGTAAAGTAAAAAGCGTAAAACTTGATGAGCTTGGTAAGGAACTGGTAATAGACATACATCAGGCTGGTGAATTTATTGGGTATATGACGCTGCTTGAAGATGATGAATATAACGAGAGCGCCATTGCCATGGAAGACGTTTCGCTAGCGATAATACCAAAGCAAGACTTTAGAACACTTATTACAAAAAACCGCGATGTGGCTTTGCGTTTTATTAAAATGCTAAGCGGAAGTGTAAAAGACAAGGAGGCCCGCCTATTGCAGCTGGCCTATACTCCCGTAAGGGAAAGAACTGCTGATGTGCTTTTGAAACTGATTGAAAAGGAAGTGGAAGCAGGCAATACCAGCAATAAACTAAAAGTATCTCGCGAAGATTTGGCTAATATGGTAGGCACGGCCAAAGAGTCATTAATCAGAGTTTTATCAGACTTTAAAAAGAGTGATCTCATAAAAAGTGAGGGTACTGAAATACAAGTAATTGATCTGGAAGAACTGCGAAGAATTGTGCAGGGCTTTTAACACCTGTGTGAAAGTTGACAAAAGTCATTTCTTAAAACTGATACTTCTCACCATTCAGTGAATCGGGTATTTCCATTTTTGCTTCAATATTATTTCCTGAAGCCGGATAAGCAAAAATGAAGAAGATACTACTACCCACGGATTTTTCGGATAGCGCCAGAAAGGCCTGCGAATATGCCATTAACCTTTTTGGCGATGAGCCGGTAAACTTTGTGCTGGTTAATAGTTACATCGTACCCGCATCAACTTCCGAAATGCTTATATCCATTAGCGATGTACTCCGTCAAAATTCCATTGAAAACCTGCTTACTGAAAGGAACTTTTTAGCTGCTCTTTATCCCTCAAAATCAAAACAACTCGAATATATTTCTACAAACGGCTACCTGGATACCTGCTTGCATGAGTTAACCAAACAGCACGATGTTCAGCTGATAGTTATGGGTACTACGGGCGCTTCGGGCCTTAAAAAGTTTTTTATGGGTAGCAATGCTGCCAAGGTGTTGCGCAATGTAAAGTGCCCTATTATTACCGTTCCGCATACTATTGAGGTTAAAACACCTACCAATATTTGCCTGGCTTTGGATGATAACTTTACCCCGAGTAATGAAGTTTTAGAACCACTTACTGAGGTTGTGCGAATAAGCAATGCTAACTTAAAGCCTGTGCACATTGATGTGAATGAATCTGCAACAGCTGCAAGTAGCGCCAATAACTTTGAACATGAAGTATTGGGCCATGAGGTACAAAACGTTCACTCCGAAAACGTTATGGAGGGGCTACAGGCTTTCAACACCGAAAATCAGATAGACCTGCTAACGATGATTCATCATAAGCGCTCTTTTTTAAGAGGTTTATTTGATGGCGGTAACTCCAGTGAAATGGCAATGCTCAGTAACATCCCGCTACTGGTGCTTCATGATAAATAGTGCCAAATAACCAGGAATTCCATTTTTCAGGCGCTTTCCATTAACACATCATTGTATTTGGTATTGTTATCAAACACGCTTTTCGCGAAAGTGCAAAGGGGTATTACTTTTAGGTTTTCATCTCTGGCATAAGCCACCGTGGTTTCCACCAATTGCTCTCCCATCCCCTGATTTCGCAATTTTGGGTCAACCCAAGTATGGTCAATAATTAACTTGTCATCTCCCGCTTTAGAGTAGGTCAATTCGGCTGAATTGTGCTTATCATCACCAATGTAAAACTTGCCGTGAGTATCGCTTTGCTCGTGCTTTATTTTGCTCAGTTCCATAATTCATGCTTTTTATTAGTAACTGCAAAATCACAAAAGGGTTCTAAGGGTAATCCATTTCTCAACCAGGTTCAGCTATGAAAAGTACTTCCAGATATCCATCAGCGTTTAAGAATTATCTTCACCTAAACCTTTGCCACATGAAGTTTAGGATAACAGTTTACTTACTAATCTTTCTCTTATCGGCCTGTGCTACTAATAAAACCACTAAAAACGGGCAGAAAAAAGGCAAGTGGGTTTATTACAGAACTGATGGACTGATTGAGCGCGAAGAATTCTACAAACCTATTAAAGACACTATATCAGAAGGAATGGCTTTTCAATTAGGCTGGAAATATGGCAAATCAAAAGATTCTATAATCTATGGTGAAGAACTAATCCGCATAAAGGAATACCGATACAACAATAGCGGTGAGTTACAAAGGATTGAAAAAATTGATACCTCATATATTTTCAGACATTTCTTTAACTACGCCCCCCCTGCAGAAGAACGGTAGAGATAAGCGTAAGTAGAAACTTTGTATTAGATTAAATCACTAATGAAGAATAATCGCTTAGCCCCTCATCGCCAACTTTCCAAAACCAAAAAACCCCATTCCGCTTAAGCAGAACAGGGCTTTGGTAGTTTAATGTTGTAATGTTAAATGTTCAAAAATATCAACGTACCTCAACCTTGAACTTTCAACATTGAACTTTCAACATTGAACTTATAACTTATAAAAGTCTGTTGGTCTTTCTTACTGCATCGGCACTTTCAGTCATTTTGGCTTTTTCGGCATCATCAAGCTCAATCTCCACGATTTGCTCAATACCGTTTTTACCGATAATAGCTGGCACACCAATACAGATGTCGCTCATTCCATATTCACCTTCTAACATACAGGAGCATGGGAACATTTTTTTACTATCCTGAGCAATGGCCTGAACCATAGCAGATACAGCAGCTCCGGGAGCATACCATGCAGAAGTACCCAACAATTTGGTAAGGGTAGCACCTCCTACTTTGGTTTCTTCAGCTACTTCATTCATACGGTCGGCCGAAATGAATTTAGAAACAGGAACACTATTGCGAGTAGCCAAACGGGTTAATGGAATCATACCGGTATCACTGTGTCCACC
>CAXBJE010000013.1:0-18295 GCA_963975525.1 uncultured Owenweeksia sp.
TGCTCTCTTTTCCTTTCCAGGGATATGCCTTGTTTTCCATTTCATTCTCTACCCTACACTTATGGATTAGTTACGTGCTACTGGTTAAAATCTGGAAACTGACCAAAGGCAAAGGCCTTTCGGGCAGGCTTGTTAAAATCGGAATAGTCTTTTTCTTTTTATCTACTATTGGCCCTTATTCGCTCGGCCCCATGATGGTGAATGATATGCATGATTCGCCATGGTACACTCAGGCGATTTTCTTTTATCTCCACTTTCAATATAACGGGGCGTTTTTCTTTTTCCTTCTGGCATTTATTGTTGAAAAATGGTTGAAGTCGGTCAGTGTACTTAACGGTAATATATTTATGTGGCTGATGACCTTGGGAGCCATGTTAACGTGGTGTCACACATTAGATTTTTCTTTTGATGCTATTTGGATAAACGTATTGGGTGGTCTGGGTTCTATCCTTCAATTACTAGCGGGATGGATACTTTTTAAAAATATCAACGCCAATAAGTTGAGAGGTTTGACCCTTTTGATTTTAGGTATGTTGGCCGCCAAACTCATCTTCCAGCTTTTTGGCTCCTTTCCCGCTATAGCGGATGCAGCGGTGCAAAACAGGTTTTACCTTATTGCCTGGCTACATTTTATTTTCCTGGGAATATTCACTCCATTTATTTGGGAAAACTTAAAACATCACATTAAGGGTTATTCAAGACTCATGTTTTTCTACTGGATGTTTTTCTTGGCCACAGAAGCTGTGCTCGTAGTGCCTTCACTTTACCATGTGGATGGCTTTACCTATTGGCCGTTAATTACCTTTTGCCTGTACACAGCCTTTGTAGTAATTTGGATTTTACTTGGTTTACGTTCAATTATTGGGCTAAACCAACCCAATCACGAGGCCCTATAAATGGAAATAGTACTACAACGTATTTACGCAGAAACCACTGAAAATGAAGGTACGCGCATTTTAGTTGATAGAATATGGCCCAGAGGAATTAGCAAGGAACAGGCCCGGCTAGATCATTGGTGGAAGGAGTTTGCCCCTGGCACAGAACTGCGCAAATGGTTTAACCATGATGAAGCTAAATGGCAGGAGTTTAAAAAGCGCTATTTGGTAGAACTGCAAAGTAAAAAGAAGGTGATTGCAAGTCTTCTTGAAGATCTGGATTTTTCAAAAAAGCTTATTCTCCTATATGGAGCAAAAGATGAGAACCACAATCAGGCTGTGGTTCTCAAAGAGTATATTCTTAATTACTACTCAAAGTAATTCTTGTAAGTGTGCAGGTAGCTCAATATTTCCTTAATATTTTCTGGAGAAACTTTTTCGAGCTTTTCCTTTAATGGAAGTAGGTAATTATGAAGTTGCTCATGCGCTTCACCAGTCATGGTACATTTTCTAAAGATGTCCCTAAAATCAGTTTGCAAACTGGTTTGAAGGGTCGCGTAGTCCCCATTTTGTTGATCAAAGTCCGCCACAAGATTAATCATTTTCTGGATGCCTTCGTTTGTTTCGGGATTCGCCTCCCAACGTTCTCCATTGTTAAGTGCAACTGAAGTATTTTCCTCCAGATGATCTTTATGGTCACTATGGTCATTAGAGTCATGATTATGAGCCTTTTCACCTGAGGGTTGGCATGCTGCAAATAAAATGGCAAAAGAGAAAATCAATAGTTTTTTCATAAGTATAAGTTCAATACGCTTTTTTGATTTCAGTAAATTCCAATTTGTAGAAAGCTCCTTTGTTTTCCACTTGTTGTAGGGAGTTTTCGATAACGCCCAAAGCTACAATTAGTATGTTTTGTAATTCTTTAATTTGAACAGAAAAATTTCTTTTGGGAAGGAGGTTTAGCAAGTCTTTTATAGTGCTGTGGGCTTTTTCCAGGCTTTCGTCTGTACGCACAATCCCTACATTATCAGTCATTAATTGTTGCACTTTCTTTAGGAACCCCGAGTACTCTTTATGGTCACATTGGCAGCGTACTCCTTGGTCACCCTCAAGAGTATCTTTAAGTGGGATATAGGAATCTTTGAGCCTTGAGGCTGCGTTGTGCGCAAAAACCAAGGCTTCCAGTAATGAGTTTGAAGCTAATCTGTTGGCGCCATGTAATCCGGTATAGGCAACTTCGCCACATGCCAGCAATCTGTTTACTGAGGTTTGACCAAAGTTATCGGTGGCCACGCCTCCACAAAAATAATGGGCTGCTGGTTTTACAGGTATCATGTTTTTGGCTACATCAATTCCTGCCTGCTCTAGGCGTTGGTTAATAGTAGGGAATTTCGTCTTGAAATTTTCAATATCCAGATGTCGGAGATCAAGCCATACATTAGTATCTCCATATTTTTTCATTTCAAAATAAATAGACCTGGAAACTATATCACGAGTGGCAAGTGAGCCCCTGTAATCATACTGATACATAAACTCCTGATTCAATCCATTTTTTAATACTGCACCAAAACCGCGAACCGCCTCCGAAATTAAAAAGGGGTTGCTGCTGTCATCTAAAAGTACAGTTGGGTGAAACTGAACAAAGGCCATGTTTTTCATTTTGGCACCAGCCTGTATGGCAAGGGCCATGCCGTCTCCTGTAGCCAGGTTTGGGTTTGAGGTATAGTCGTATATCATACCCGCACCACCGGTGGCAAGCATGGTGTAAGAGGCATTAATGTTATACATTTCCCTTTCGTCACAAACCAACGCACCCAATACTTCCTTACTGGGTTTGGCTTGTAAAAGCTCAAGTATAAAATGACTTTCCCTAAGCTCAATATTGGGCATTTCCATACATCGCTGTAGAAGCACCGAGGTAATACTTGCCCCCGTATGGTCCTTACAGTGTAAAATTCTATTGCTACTATGTCCACCTTCACGCGCAAGGTCAAACTGGTTTTTGCCTCCATCAAAATTAACTCCCCAAGCCACCAATTCCTCAATTCGGGTGGCGGCACTTTTTACTACCATTTCAACCACTTGCTTATCGCAGAGTCCATCTCCTGAAATCAGAGTGTCTTCAATATGCTTTTCATAGGAATCCTGAAGCAGATCCATTACCGCTGCAATGCCTCCCTGGGCATATCGGGTATTGGATTCATCAAGAGGCCCTTTGCTAAGTACAATCACCTTTTTGTCCTTCATAAATGAAGCGCAGTGCAATGCAAAGCTTAGCCCTGCTATTCCAGATCCGATTACAAGGATGTCGTGGTTTTCTGTTCGCATTGGGTGTTGGATGTTTGATTGGTGATTTCGAACATTCTGTCGATAGACAATCGAGCCTGCTTAATAATATCCTTATCAAGTGTGATTTCCGGAGTTCCAAATTTTAGGCAGTCATGCAACTTTTGCAAAGTGTTCATCTTCATAAAAGCACATTCGCTACAAGCGCAGGTGTTGTCTTCCACACCGGGTGCCGGTATTAGTAATTTGTTTGGAATTTGTTGAGACATTTTATGGATTATTCCATGCTCGGTAGCAACAATATAGGTTTGGGCATCGTCTTCAACAGCATATTTTAATAGAGCTGCTGTAGAGCCAATAAAGTTGGCCACGTTAAGTATGTGATCCTCAGATTCCGGATGAGCAATGATTTTGGCATTTGGATGTTCCGCCTTTAGTTTTACAATTTTCTCTAAATCAAAAGCCTCATGCACTATGCATGCGCCATTCCACAGTTTCATGTTACGCCCTGTTTCCTTAATTAAGTAGCGCCCAAGGTTTACATCTGGGGCAAAAATGATGGGAGTATTTTCGGGAATGGAATTAATGATTTTTACTGCATTGGAGCTGGTGCAAACTATGTCGCTAAGCGTTTTTACCTCGGCTGTGCAATTGATATAACTCACCACAATATGATCGGGGTGTTGACTCACAAAGGCCCTGAAGTCTTCAGGAGGGCAGGAGTCTGCCAGCGAGCACCCTGCGGCCAAATCCGGTAAAAGCACCTTCTTTTCAGGATTTAGAATTTTCGCAGTTTCGGCCATAAAATGAACTCCGGCAAACACAATGGTATCAGCGTCAGTTTTGGCGGCTTCCTGGGCCAATGCCAAACTATCTCCTACAAAATCGGCTATGTCCTGTATCTCTGGTACTTGATAGTAATGAGCAAGAATTACTGCGTTTTGCTCGATTCTCATTCGTGAGATTTGACGTTTTAAATGTTCGTTGTTTTGTCTTCTTTCAACCGTCATTTCTATACTGAAATTTGACGTCAAACATAATTATTCGGCTACAGCCAGATTATGATAAAAGTCAGTTGGAGTAAGGGTTTGTGAATGTGACTTAGGTCATAAGAGGGGCCTTGGTGCGTAGCTAATTTTACTACAAAGTTTTGGGCTATGAAACATTTATCTAAAATCTCGGTGCTTTTGCTCGTACTCCTTTTTGGGTGTAAAAAGGAAGACAATACTGATCCCGTTACCGGAAATCTAAGTCTCAAATTCGATCATCATGTAGATGGACAGGTTTTGTCGTTTGAAGACACGTATTATAGCAACGCTGCCGGAAACCAATACCGGGTTTTAATGCTGAAATACCTGATAAGCGGAGTGAGTTTATACAAGGATGGCAAACGAACCTTTCGGCAAACTACCCCGCCACAGGTAATAAGCGGAAGGTATGCGGACACCCAAACGTTGCTGTTAAAAGGTGTTACAGTGGGCGATTACGATAGCATTTCGTTTTCGCTAGGGGCCGTGCGTGAGTTTAATTATGACAATGCTTTTGAGTTGGGCTATGATGACCTCGGAATGTATTGGCCAACTTCTATGGGTGGAGGCTATCACTTTATGCGGTTTGAGGGACACTGGAAAGATGGCGCGGACTATGGAGGTTACGCTTTTCATATTGGGCAAAATGAAAATCTTATAACAACAGGTTTTCCTGTGGATGTAACCATTGAGCAAAGCGTAAGCACACACCTTGGTGTTGAAATGAACCTGAATGAGTGGTTTGATAATCCACATTTATACGACCTTAAAATTGAGAGTGGCTACACCATGGGCGATACTATTAAAATGAATATGCTGGTGCAAAACGGGCATAATGTATTCCGCATTAAAGATTAGCGTCATGAAAACAATTCGAAACTCCAAACTTCAAATAAACCTGATCGGGGTATTGATGATAGGACTGCTAACTGTAACGGTTGTTAGTGGTTGCAAGGATGATAATATCTCAAGCAGCGGATTAACACCTCATGAAATTGTAATCCCAAATGGGTTTCCCAAAATGCCAATACCGGAAGGCAACAGACCTTTTGCAGAGCGCATTGCGCTTGGGCGTAAACTATACTATGATCCCATTTTGAGTAATAACGGTTTGTCATGCTCATCATGCCATTTTCAAAAACTGGGTTTTACGGTGAATGGCCAACAGGGCATGCCAGTACTTCATCATGCCAACCTTGGGTGGAAGGATAAGTTTATGTGGGATGGCCGCAAGCAGGGCAGTTTAGAGGATGTAATGTTATTTGAGGTGGAGGAGTTTTTCGGAACTGATATTTCAAAACTCAACAAACATCCTGATTATCCTGATCTTTTTGAGAAAACCTATGGTGTAGAAAATATTACCTCACAAGATGTAGCCAATGCTTTGGCCCAATTCTTCAGGGTCCTTATATCTTCAGATAGTAAATATGATAAGGTGCAACGAAACGAAGCAACCTTTACCGCAGATGAAGCAAAAGGGTTTAACATTTTTAATAGCGAAAAGGGGAGTTGCTTCCATTGCCACACCCCTCCATTTTTTGCCGATAATCAATTACACAATATTGGGCTCGATAGTGTTTTTGATAATCCGGCAAACCAAGGGTATTTTACGGTAAACCGAGATTCCAGTATGCTGGGTGCAATGCGTACTGCCAATCTGCGAAACGTATCGTTACGAAAAAGATTTATGCATGATGGGAGATTTTCCACCATTGAGGAAGTAATTGATTTTTATAATAGCAATGTAAACCGAACCGCCTCATTAGATCCTATAATGGTTAAGGGATCTGGCAGTACCCAGCTTAATTTAACCCCAACGGAAAAAACCCAACTGGCTGCTTTTTTAAGAACCCTTACCGACTCTACATTTATCACAAATCCAGCTTTTAGCAATCCTCAATAAAATGGAGCATTTTGCACTTACCAATTATATCACCATCACTAAAATATTTAGGTTTGAGATGGCTCATGTACTGCATAGCCACAATGGTCTCTGCAAAAACATTCATGGCCACTCATACCACCTGCATGTTACCCTTACGGGAGAAGTAAAAAATGAACCCGGTACAACTGATGATGGAATGTTGATGGACTTTGGCGATTTAAAGGCTATTGTAAAAGAAAAAATCCTGAATCACTTTGACCATGCGTTGGTGGTTAACTCTAAAGCTCCCTTTACTAATCAAATTCTAAAGCTTCCTTTTGAAAGGATTATGGCTGTGCCTTTTCAGCCTACCTGTGAAAACCTGATACTAAACTTTGCTAAACGCATGGTTGTGGCATTGCCACTGGATGTTAGGCTGCATCGCCTTAAACTGTATGAAACAGATACATCCTATGCTGAATGGCACGCCTGATTATCGGTGAATTGGAGCCCTACTAAAGAGCAGGTTCGGGCAACAACATTTCGGATAGCCTAGACCCCAATTTTTGAAGATCTTTTTTAAAGGTGGCCAGATTAATTTCCGGGATTAATGACTCGTAGTAGCTAACGCCCTTTTCCAGATTTTCCTTAAAAGATTCCAGATATTTATGCTGCTTGGCACTAAAGTTCTGAAGCATTTCTCTTCCCTCACTCTCCAAATAATCTATGTAAAGTTTAAGCTCATTAATAAACACGTGTGGTCGGGAGTTGCTGCTTAGCAATGGACCATTTCCATAAATATGCCCTACCATTTCCTTAAGCGAATATTTGCGAGAAAAGAAGGCCAAATTGGGCCCCGGACATATAGCGGTAGAGGCCTTTATTTTTGGAGTAAGTTTATTGTTGGTGTAGGCCGGTGCTGCTAAATCCTCACATAAACATGCTTTAACCACAATGTTTTCAAATGCCTCGTTGTACACGTCCTTACTCAGGTTTTTAGAATCAAGCTCTTTTATTTTAAGATACTGATATTGCCTTGAAGCAGTACAGATTGGTTCTTTGGTAAACTCGGTATTTGAAACCAAATATTGTTTTAAACAGGGGCTGCCCGGTTTCTCTTTGCTTATGCGTGATTGGCGGGTGTTCTCACTATCAGTACTTTTTAGATTATTAAAGGGTACTCCTAAAGGCGAGCTCTTGCTTAAATAAAGGTCTTCACTTTTTGCAGCCATCAATTTTTCAAGTGTGGTTTCATCCACTGTAGTGGCCTCGGGTACCAGCAAAAATGGTGTGCCCCAGCCCGTGCTTTCAAGGCCGTACTTATTAATTAAAAACTTTTGTTCTTCGGGTGTGCCAATGCCTCCTTGTACCGTTACACTTAGGTTTGGAGCAATTTCAGTTATGGATATGCCTCGTTTAACCCAAACGGGTTTGCACAACTCAAAAAGTTCTTCGATCAGGGCGCTGCGGTTGTTTTTGAATTCGTTTAGGATTGGCCCAATCAGCAATCCCTCAGTTGGAAAGGCGTGGCCTCCACAGTTAAGGCCAGATTCAATTCTGAACTCAGAAACCCAAATACCTTTTTTGGCTAAAAACTTTCCCTGTATTTCTGCAGAACGATAGTCACTAACTTTAAGGATAACCTTCTTTTTTATCACGCCAAGGGCATTAGGATAAAAATCATCAAATTGCTCCAGGTAGCTGTATAAACGAGGGTTGAAGCCAGCTGAAAACACTACGGAACTGTTTAAGGTACTTTGGGCATAGCCACGCAATGCGGCCAGCGCATCATTGTATTCGGGAGGTAATGCATTTTTATCTCTGCCAAAGTTGGTTTTATTAACCTTGGTCATAATATTCACATCAATTGAACCTGCCGTAATTCCATTTCTAATGAATGTTTCTAAAACGCTTTTTATACCAGGGTCAGAGGTCTGACTGTATCCTAAGTACCAGTGTTTCATCTGGCTCTCTTTTGGAAGCATCTCCAAATAATCGGTAAGATCACTGGCTTTGTCCAAGCTCGCTTCCCTTATGTCTTCTACCTTTTTGTTTACAATGATATTGGTCATATCAAGGTAAGCGGTGATGCGTTTTGCACGGTAATCATCCTCTGTTTTATCAATAGGAGAATAGTTCAGCTTATATTCCCTGTTATAGTGCGCCCGCAAATCCTCCAGCAAAGTATCGCTACTAAGTGAAACTACAGACGAGATACCATAATGAGCCACCTTTATGGGTGTGTCAATACTGAAGGACAGGCCTAAAACGGGGATATGAAATTTATGCATTTTAGTGTTTTGCTTAGGGCCTGCAAGGTGTACAATGAGGCATGCTAAATCTATGACCTTAGTCACCTTTCAGCTTCAATATCAGGAATGTTAAACAGTCCAAATAATTAGCCGAGGCTCGCAATAATCACATGGTTCAAGGCTGTAAAATGGACGAAAATCAGATTCGGATTTTCCTTTTTTCGATTTTTATGTGGCCTTCCTTTTCCAGTTTTTTAATGGCTCTGATGGCCGTTTCAACCCTTAGGCCTGTGAGGTCTGCAATTTGCTGGCGAGTAAGCTCTACTTTATAACTGTACTTTTTGGTAAGCTTGTAGATGTCAGTTTTGAGGTAGTTTAACAGCCTCAGTATTCTGTGGCGAGGATCTTCATGACTTATCTCTTGAGCCATGATGGCCTTATAATGCAGGCGGGCAGATATGTTAGCGGTAATCTTAAAATGGACTTCAGGATAATCCTTAATAAGTTTAAGAAAAGCTTCCTTGGGCAATTGCCAAATGGTGGAGTCGGCAATAGCTATGGCATTTGAGGGATAGTTAAAATCACAAAATAGTGGTGGTTCGCCAAAACAGCGCCCACTGGAGAATATGCCCTGTATAAACTCCTTACCGTTTTCGCTGTAGTTGCACATTTTTACTTCCCCTAATTCTATTTGCAAATAGTAACGTGCCGCCTCGCCTTCGCGGAAAACAAAAGCATCCTTAAGGAAGGTTGTTTTTTCAGCTCCGTACTTCAATAAAAGTTCGGGTGGTATCATATTATTAGATTGATTGAGGTCATAAAAACCAATTTTGTAGGAATATACTTTTGTTTCGGTATTAAAGTATTAACAATGAGTGTAATTGATAAGATTAATAGGAAGATTGATGAGAATAGTTTTAACTATTATGGTGTAATGTCTGCCAGTATTTTGCTGGGATCCTGTATTGCATCGGGTGCGGTAATGGCCATTTTGGCAAATGAAGCGGCTATGTGGCAACTGTACCTAATTTGCTGTGTTGCTATGGCATCCAATGCGGCTTCCATCTCTCACAGCCCCATACGGTGGGTAGTTTGGACTTTCATAATCAACTTGGTTTTAAGCATCATTTTTATTGTGATAAACCTGTTTTAGTTTAAGCCGTTACTTTCCAAAACGGATCGTGCCAGGTTTCCTTGGCGTGAATCGTTTTGTCGCTTTCAAGTTGCTCCGCAATTGTGCTAAGCTCAGAGGCACTTGCTTTATCCTGAATTTCATTAAAAAGTATCCGCTCCTCAAACCTGATATGAATATCCAACTCCCTTACAATATGGGAGCAGGCTTTTAGTGAATCTGTTTCTCTAAAAAAAAGACGCTCCATATTTTTATGTTCTCCCAAAGCCCTTCGCACGTTATCATTGGCTTTGCCTAAAACAGGGAAGAGGATTTGCTCCTCTTCCCTGAAATGTTTCTCAAGTTGAGCTGAGAAGAAATGGCGTGCATAAGCCATAATTCGATTTGGATTTACCCCAAGCAAAAGCCCTTTATTAATTTTTCGGCAAAGCATTAAACCATGGTGGTGATCGTGGCTAAGCGGAATAAGGGCGGTATGTCTTTTTTGGGGTGAGGCCATTTTATCCGTGCATTTCCCTTTCCATTTCTACAGCTTTCGGAAACAGAATATTGTTTTCGAGATGGATATGGAGGTGAAGGTCATTTTCAAACTCCTGTAAAAGGGCAAACGTTACACGATAGGTATTGCAGGCATCGGCAGGAGGAGTGTAGTCATTTGTTAAACCGGCAATTTGCCTGAAGCGTTCCCCTTCCGTATCGTGCTCGTTCATCATCATGGCAATGGGGTTTTTTACCGTAATAAACTGCGGTTGGTCCGCAGTGGCACCAGCAGACTTAGCGGCAACCATTTTCCTGATGTGAGGAAAAAGAATAAGCTCTTCCTTTTTCATGTGCTTGGTAAGCTCATCTGCGGAAGCAAAAAAGTGCTTTTTAATTTCAAGCAATTCCGGATGGCGGTCTCCATGTACTTTACACAGCTTATCTAAAAATGGCTTTATTTCTTGAATGCGCCCCTCCACATATCTGTGGTGCTTCTTTTCAATGTAATCAGCCAAAAGGTCAAGGGGCCAGCTATCATAGTTAATGGTACTTTCGTTGCCGGGTTTTAGCACCGCGTCCAACTCTTTGGTCAATTCCCATATACTGATGTCTTTGGCACGGCAAGCCTCTTCAATACTGCGGTTACCGTTACAGCAAAAGTCAATTTTGTATTTCTTAAATACTGTTGCAGCCCTGTAATTTTCCGCTACAATTTCGCCAATCGTCTTTTGTTCCAGGATTTCTGTTTGCATATCTGATACTAATTAAATTTGATAGTCTTTTCCCCAGTTTTCAATTTCTTCAGCACTCCACAAGGCGGGGAAAAACTTGCGTTGCTGATATTGTGGATGGAGGTATTTCTTCCATTCGCTACCGCCAGTGGCAGCTTTGGTTTCTCCCTGTTTATCTAAATAATGAGCAGCGGTACGTAAATGCACCAGCGGCCATTCAATGTTATAAAGGCGGTCAAATTCACGCAATAACTCTCGTGTACTATCGGAGCAGGTTTCCAGCCGGGCATTCACTTTATCTTCTAAGGTGTTGCCCTGCATTTGGCGCGCTAGCTCTTTCATTTTGGTTTCGTACTTCTCTAAAAAGAGTGTAAGGGTGAGTGATGCCTCATAGGTTTGGCGGTTCAGGCCTGCATCCTTCCAATACAAGTGTTCAAAATAATTATCAAGGTTTGGGTGCTTGCCAAGGCGCTTTTTGCCCTGTTCATTTATCAGATTAGGTAATGAGGTGCACCTCAATTCGATATATCGGAAACTGGCACTTTGAAAGCCACTGGCCGGGGCCAATGCTTTTCGGAAGGTGTTATAGTCGTCATAATCCATTCCGTCCTTCATCACATCAAAGGAGGTAATTAGCATCCTGGTATAGCGGTTCATCCGCAGTACCTTTTGGGCCAGCTGCTCACCGGTTACAAACTGTGGACCTGTAATTTGCTCAAGCTCATGTAACACAAGGGCTTGCATTAATTCGGTTACCTGATGGTAGATTATGAATATGGGTTCATCGGCAAAATCAGTGCGCGGCCTTTGGAGGGAAAGCAAGGTTTCAACCTGTATGTAATCCCAGTAGGTGAGGGGTTTACTAAGCAAAAGGCCCTCCATATAAGTGTTTGGGTTTTCGCCCAGGCTCTTGTATTTATCTTCAATTTGTTTTTGCAGGTCTTTCATAAAATGTGGGTTTTATATTGCTCTTTGATTTGGATGTTCTTTAAAGTAGTTGATTTTGTGAAGAAACATTTCAGCCATTTTAGTAGCTCTCAACTTGGCCTCATTGGCTTTTTCGCCATCAAAATGGGTATTTACCGTTTCATAAAACAAGCCCAGCCAAACGTCAAAGTGCTTTTTTTCAATGGGCATCTGGGCGTGGGGTACAAACGGACTACCAGTATAAGTGCGTTGGCCCAACAACACTGTTTCCCAAAAGTTATATAACTTTTGGAGGTGAGCTGGCCAGTTATCTTTTATAGCTCCGATAAATATGGGCCCAATAAGTGGGTTCATTTTTACCTTTCCGTAAAACTCATCTACCATAAGTTTTATGTCCTCCAGATTTTCAATATCGCGACTCATATTCGGATGTTATTGTCCTTTATTGCTTTAAAAAAATACTATATCCTTAAAAAGGAAATTCCACGATCCAAGTCGTCAGCAGTAGTTGCAAGTGAAGTATTCTCAAGCATATCTTTAAGTTCGTCTCTCACCACTTTGAATTTATGATGAAGAGGGCAGGGCTTTATCTCTGAACACTCTCTCAGGCCTAGGCCACAACCCATATAAATGGAGTCGCCATCAATAGCTGATACAATGGAAGCAAGATTCATTTGATCCGCGGGTCGTTGTAAAGTAAACCCGCCAGTGGGGCCTTTTAACGATTCCAGCAGGTTTTGTTTGCTTAGCTGTTGAAGTACTTTAGCTGTGAATGCCTCTGGAGAATTAGTTTCTCGAGCAATCTGTTTAAGGCTCAACCTTTCACCATTCTTGCTTTTCTGGGCAATGTATATCATGGCTTTTATGCCATACTCACAAGCTTTACTAAACATCTACAACTTTTAGTTAGATGGCAAATGTACTACGTTTTATAATTCGGACAAAACTGTCTTAAATAGATTACTGGAAGAATCCAAAGAATTTCAAATATTTTTAGTTCTGTAGTTGCAGAACTAAAAAGTTGTTTTACATTTGCCTCGTCAAAATCAAGAATATGTCAGACGCAATTAATTTAACAGAGGAGCAGAAACAACTTATCGAAAAGGTAGGAGTGATGCATGAAAAAGGGGGGCTTCAGCCTGCACCATCAAGGGTGGTGGCTTTGTTGTTGGTTTCACCAGATACGGAATTGTCCTTTGACCAAATTCGCGAAACGCTTAACCTTAGCAAGAGTGCATCAAGCAATGCTATTAATATGTTGCTTAGCGCAGAAAAGATAGACTACATAACCAAGCCTGGTGATAGAAAGAGATACTTCCGCAGTAAAATTGCCTTTTGGAAAGACGACATTAAAAAGGAGTTTAAATTGTTTTCAAGGGTAGCCGAAATTATGCAGGAAGTGTTGGATCAACGCCCTGATAACACTCCGGATTTTAATAATAAGCTTAGCGAGGTAATTGATTTTATTGAATTTTTAAATAACGAGTTACCCGGTTTATACACACGTTGGGAACAATCGCGCTCCTAATTTTTTTGCCTAATTAGTTCTTTTAATACTGAACCATACAATTCTAAATAATAAATTCTAAACAAACCCACAAATGAAAAAGTTGCTGACAAGCAGTTTATTAATCCTAATCATTTCCCTGCCTGTGTTATCTTATGGTCAGGCCGATGCTTACAGCTTTACCCTAAAGCAATCGCTTGCGTTTGCCATGAACAATAGCATTGATATCCAAAAAGCCATTTTAGACCAAAAGCAGGCGGACTATGTAGTAAAGGAAGTAAAGGGAACGGGTCTTCCTCAGGTTACAGGAAACGGACAGTTTCAAAATTTCCCCAACATCCCAACCCAATTGTTGCCAGGAGAAGTTTTAGGACAACCCGGTACTCAAATACCAGTTCAATTTGGTACCAGCCATAATGTATCCGGAGGATTTGAAGCAAGCCAATTGCTTTATAATCAAAGCTTTTTTACAGGCCTTAAGGCTGCAAAAACTTCTGAAGATCTATATCGCTTACTTAAGATTAGTACTGAGGAAGATGTGATTTATCAGGTAACATCTGCATTTTATCAAACATTAGAATTACAAGCCCAGATTGAAGCTATGGAAAGCAACCTTAAAAAGCTGGAACAACTTGAAGGCTTAATGAAGGTGCAGTATGAAAATGACATCGTTACTAAAACAGATTATAATCGCCTCAGGGTAAACAAGTCTAACCTGTCTACACAGTTACAGGCCTTGCGCAACGGGCTTGAGCAGCAAAAGAATTATCTGAAGTTAATTATTGGAATGCCTATTTCTAACTCTATTGAGTTAATCGAGGATGAAAATCTGGAGGACATTGATTTGAGCAGCCTACAGTTACAGAAAAATCAATCCACATCTACTCAGGTTTTAGAAAAGCAAAGGGAGCTAAACATCCTGAATAAGAAAAACATCCAGGCGGGCTACTACCCAACACTAGTTGCTTTTGGACAGCAAACATGGCAAGCACAACGCAATGAGTTTAACTTTTTTGATGAGGGCCAGCCTTGGTTTCAACAAACCATAATTGGAGTGCAATTACAGATACCCATTTTTGATGGGTTCCAAAAGCGCAATAAGGTTCAACAAACTTTAATAGACATTAAAAAAGTAGAGTTGGATATGGTAAATGCCAACCGTGCTGAAGAAACAGAAGCGGCTAATGCCAAGGAGCAATTGGTAAACGGACTTAAATCTGTAGAGGTGCAGCGCGAAAACAAGGAGCTGGCCAAGGAAGTGTATGACCAAACCAATGAGTTGTACACCCAAAACGTAAGCACCTTAAGCGATTTGCTTGACGCTGAAAATGCCCTGAGAGAGGCTCAGGTAAACTACTTCCGCGAAGTACTAAAATTTAGAAAGGCCGAATTGGATTTACTTAAATCCCAAGGTCAGCTAGCACAACTTTCAAAATAACAAACCCACAAAACTTATAAATACCCACATCGGGAAAACACCATTTGCAATGAAAAAAGTAATCATCATCCTTGTAGTCTTAGTATCTGTAGGCCTGGTAGCCTGGAAATTGGCCGATAACAAATCCGTAATGGCCGAGAATGCAAAATTGGCGGAAGAGGTTAGCGATCAAATTCCTGTGGAAACAGGCAGTGTAATAAACAAAAGATTAGAATCTGAGAAAGCCTCGATAGGAACATTTGAAGCTATTACTGACCTCTCTATGCTTTCGCAAACAGAGGGACTTGTGGTGAAAGTGTATCACAAAAAAGGAGATTTTGTAAAAAAGGGGGAGCTGTTGGCTCAGGTAGAAAATGAGTTGCTACAAGCTAATGCAGCAGCCACTAAAGCCAACTATGAAAAGAGTAAGGCCGATTTGGCACGGTTTACAAAACTGGCTGAGAACGATGCGGTAACTGAGCGCCAACTTGAGGATATAAAAATAGGTGCAGCCAATGCAGAGGCACAATATAGAAGCTCCAAAAAAGCTTTGGAAGATAGCTACATCAGGGCAACCGCAACAGGAACCATTAACGAGGATTATATACAGGAAGGCTCTAACATCGCCCGAAATAATAAGCTATTTGATATTGTAGATGTAAGTAAGTTAAAACTCAATGTAAAGGTTACCGGAAACAATGTGCTTAGCATAAAAGAAGGCGACCAGATAAAGCTTACCACAGATATTTATCCTAATGCAAATTATACCGGAAAAGTAACGGCTGTAGCTGTTAAAGCAGATAACAGCATGAAGTACGCTGTGGAAATTCTTGTAGAGAATAGCGATGCTGAAAAGCCCTTAAAAGCAGGAATGTTTGGCAAGGCAAACTTTGAGTTTACCAATGGCAGCGATGCTTTTTATATAAACAGAGATGCCCTTACGGGAAGTGTGAAAAATCCAAGTGTGTTTATTGTAGAAGCCGGTGTGGCCAAACTTGTGCCTATTACCATTGGCGAAGTGTTAGACCAGGAAGTACAGGTACTTAAAGGGCTTGGGGCAGATGATGTGATTGTGGTTAATGGCCAGATAAATCTACAGGACGGAACTAAAGTGCGAGCCATAAACGCTGAAACAGAAACTGCACAGAAGTAAGTCGCTTTAATCCTAAACACATTTAATAATGAATATTATAAAGACATCCATAAAGCGACCAACCATGGTTGTGGTGATTTTCACCATACTACTTGCCCTTGGTGCTTTTAGCTATACTCAACTCAACTATGAGTTGATTCCAAAAATCAGTTCTCCTGTAGTATCAGTTACCACAGTTTATCCCGGAGCATCACCTTATGAAGTTGAGAATTCTGTAACCAAGAAAATTGAGGATGCCATATCCTCACTGGAAGGGATTAAGAAAATTACTTCCAACTCTATGGAAAGTGTATCATCAGTTGTTGTGGAGTTGGAGCAATCTGTAGATGTGGATTTGGCCTTGCAGGATGCACAGCGCAAAATCAACACAATGGTAAGCACGCTGCCGGATGATGTTGATGCTCCTTCCCTCGGAAAGTTTGATTTTGGAGATATGCCCATTATGCGCCTTGGGGTTTCAGCCAATATGCCGCCCACTGAGCTTTATGACCTTGTAGATAAGAAAATTGCATCCAGTTTATCAAGAATTGCTGGTGTTGCTCAGGTTAACATTCTGGGTGGACAAGAGCGCGAAATCCGTGTGAATATTGACGAAGAAAAACTGAATGCCCTTGGACTAAGTATTTTACAGGTAAGCCAGGCTATAGAAAATGGTAATCTCGATTTCCCCACAGGAAAAATAAAAGGCAACGGTAAGCAAACCACCATTCGCCTTACGGGAAAATATGCCTCTATTGATGAGATGAAAAACTTGGTAATTGTAACAAAGCAGGATGGCTCAAACGTAAAGTTGAGTGATGTAGCTGATGTGCAGGACACCAAAAAGGACGCTGAGATTTTTAGCCGTATTGATGGCGAAAACGCCATCGGCTTAACCGTACAAAAGCAGGGGGACGCAAATGCGGTAGAAATTAGTGCCCTTGCCAAAAAAGCCATGGCCGAGTTAGAGGCTGAGTATGGCGCCAACGACCTTAAGTTTAGTATTGCTTCTGATAGTTCAGACTTTACCCTTGAGGCCGCCAATGGTGTAATGCACGATTTGGTGATTGCCATTGTGTTAGTGGCGCTTATTATGTTGTTGTTCCTCCACAGTATCCGTACAGCGGTAATTGTGATGGTATCGGTGCCTATGTCAATCATCTCAGCCCTCACTTTTATGTATTTAATGGGCTTCTCGCTCAATCTTATGACGTTGCTGGCACTATCGCTAGTGGTAGGTATTTTGGTGGATGATGCCATCGTAGTAATCGAAAATATATATCGCCACATGGAGATGGGGAAGAAGCGTGCCCAAGCCGCTTATGACGGTATCCGCGAGATTGGAACCACCGTTGTTTCCATTACTCTGGTGATCATTGCGGTATTTCTTCCTATTGCCCTTACAGGAGGTATGGTGGGCGATTTATTACTTCAGTTTTCGGTAACGGTGGCAGTAAGTACAGCACTTAGTTTACTGGTGGCCTTCACAGTGATACCCTTATTGGCCTCACGTTTTGCCAAAGTGGAGCACCTAAAGCCAACTAGCCTTGTAGGTAGAGTTGTTGGAGGTTTTGAAAGCATAGTCACTGGTTTTGAAAACGGAATGACCAACGCCTTAAAATGGTCTTTCAATCATAAAGCCATAGTATTGGTGGTAACGGTAGTATTGTTCTTTGGATCGTTTGCGTTGGTTGGCTTCGGGTTTATTGGTAGCGAGTTTGTAGCCTCCGGAGACCGTGGTGAGTTTATAGTGGAGGTTGAGTTACCCAAAAAATCAACATTAGAAAACACCAATTTTACCACCAGAAAAATTGAAAATTTTATTGCTCAGGCACCAGAGGTGGTAACACTAAATACTACAGTGGGCCAGGGTGGTGGTGGCCGGATGTCCTCCAACAGCTCAGAGCCTTACAAGGCGCAAATCACCGTAAGGTTGGTAAATAAGGATGAGCGCACGGTGAGCACCGATGTATTTGCCCGCAGAATGAAAATTGCGCTGGAAGAGAATATCCCCGGAGCCAAAATCAAAACTGTACCGGTGAGTATTATGGGTACTGCTGATGACGCTCCCATACAGGTGATTTTACAGGGCGATAACCTGGATAGTTTGCTATCCTACTCTAAAGTGGTGATGAGTAAAATTGGTGGAATTGAAGGAACAGCAGAAATACAAACCTCTGTGGATGATGGTAATCCCGAGATTAAAGTTGAGGTAGACCGTGAGAAGATGGCTGAACTGGGGCTTACACTTGAAGTGGTGGGAGCCAGTATGCAAACCGCCTTTAGTGGTACTCAACAATCCAAGTTTAGGTCTGGCGAAAATGAGTATGATATCAACATACAACTAGATCAGTTTGACAGAAAAAATGCAAATGACATTAGTAAGCTTACGCTGATAAACAATAAAGGAGAGGCGATACAGCTTGGTCAGTTTTCTACCATAGTAGAAGGTTCGGGGCCATCTCGCCTGGAGCGATTGGATAAAACAACAACCGTAACTGTAAAAGGACAGGTTATTGGCCGCCCCGTTGGTACTGTAGGTACTGAGGTAGATGAGCTTATGGCATCTTTAGATATGCCTGATGGTATAAGCTACCAAATGGGTGGACAGTTGGAACAGCAGGGTGAGGCCTTTGGCAGTTTGTTTATTGCACTGTTTGCCTC
>CAXBJE010000014.1:0-17828 GCA_963975525.1 uncultured Owenweeksia sp.
CTCTCAACCACATGTTGTGTAGATCGCTCTTTTATGGTTCTGAGTAATGATGAAACGAGGCTGTCCGAAACCAGGCCTTTTTCGCGCAAGGTAGGGTTGCTGGTTATAAGCATATGGCCCGAAAGGCTGTATATACTAATGTCCATGCTATTCACTTTTGATAGCTCACAAATTTTATCGTCAAACAGACTTACAATAGAATCGTTGCTGGCATCAATAGTTTGCTGTTCTCGTAAAAAGTAGTTTATAGATTCCACCACCGCGTACTCCTTGCGTCTAAGCCGCTCCTGGTGGTACTGCTCATTGGCATTTTTAAAATGATAGAAAGTAATGGCTCCCGTAAGGAAAAACGAAATGAGGATGATAAGAATCATCGACATAAAGATGCGGGCGCGTAGTGTAAGCGGAAAGTGTTTCAAATCAGCAAATTGAATAGGGGCCAATGGCAATCAAATCTAACGCCAAAAATCCAATCTCTCCTAATATCAAAAATTGAAGTCTATGGAGTTTTCCGATCTCTTAAATATTCTATCCATAGTACGGCACCCATCCCCAAGGTATAAGCTACCATATCTTCCCAGGTAAATGTGGTACCCAGCACCATACGGGTAAATGTGTTATGCCTTAAACCCAACAGCCCCATAATGTTGAGATATTGAAGAATCTCAATAGTATAGGCCAGCAATAGCACAGCAATGGCTAACCTCCTCCAGTTTGTTTTAAGAAAAGCCATCAGGAAAGCATAGATTAAGATCACCACCAGGAAATCTCCTAGAATTGGCCGAATGAAGCCATCTTTAAAGTAGATAGCGATTATTACCTCGATAGCGAAAAGTAAAATGAAAATAACGAAATACGGAAGTCTGAACGTAAGTTTTGGTAGTTTCAAGCTGAATGATTTTAGGACTAAACGCTGATCTCTAAAGATGCTGCAACCTTTAACGCTTGTTTAACTTCTTACTCAGCTATGGTATCGGTTATCCAGGTAATCTTCACCTTTCTTCGCCCCCAGGTTAGGGCCGAGTCCAGATTGGTACCCATGTAAATATCAATTTTGCGCCTGTGCTTGCTGTGCATTTTGTCCTTCACGGTATATATTCCCGGAAGGTTTTCAATGGTGAGCTGCTTGTTGTGTACCAGTCCTGAATCCAACAAATCCCGCGAAACGGCAATAACTTTCATCCCCGGTTTAAGGGTATCGCCAAAAGCTGTAATGTTTGGATTGCCCTCCGTTTGCCAATGCAGAGAATTATACGCAGAAGCTGTAACCTCCATGGTTTTGGTAACGTAACGGGTTTGAGGTTCGCTATCTCCGGGGCAAGCGCTTAACAGAAAACTTGTTACAGCAATTAAGGCAATTGTAGGTTTTGACATTTTTTAAAGATAAACGCTTTTGTTTACGCCAAATTTAGACGTTTCAACATTTCATAATCATCCATTATATAACCCTGGCCAATATCAAATACTACCGGCCCCATGTTCTCAAAACCCATTTTATAGTATGCGTCAATACTCTTAGTGTTGTATTTGTTTACCGTTAACCGGATGGAGTTTAAACCGCGTTTTATAGCCTGTTCGGTAATAAATTCCATGGCTCTTCGGCCGATGCCCTTGCCGCGCATTTCGGCCAAAACATAAATCTTACTTAAAAAAAGGCCCTCCTTTTCGGGAAGAAAAGAAAAGTAGCCGACTGCCCTTTCCTGCTCATAAACTAAATAATACTCATAGCCTTCAGCAACCTGTTTCTGCATGGCTTCCACACTTTGAAACTTTTCTAGCATATAGGCCACTTGATTAGCTCCTATTATGGGAGTGTAGTGCTGCGTCCAAATTTGGTGAGCGAGGGTTTGGGTGAGGAGGAAACCCTTATCCTTAAATACCTTTTTAAAAGTAGTTGTCATTTCGCAAATGTAATTGGGTTGACTACATATTGAACAAAGGGGCACAGATCCATTAAACCAAAAAACCCTGATTAGCTTACGCCAATCAGGGTTTCAATATCTAGGGTCTAAAATCTAACTTATCCTTTCAAGGCTTCGGCACCACCTACTATCTCTAAGATTTCGTTGGTAATGGCTGCCTGACGGGCTTTGTTGTACGATAGTTTCAACTGCTTTCTAAGTTCAGAGGCATTATCAGTAGCCTTGTGCATCGCAGTCATACGAGCACCATGCTCAGATGCATTACTGTCCAACACGGCTTTAAAAAGCTGGGTTTTTAAAGACTTAGGAATAAGGTCTTCCAAAATCTGCTCTTTAGCCGGCTCATATATATAATCTCCGGTGGCTTGAGCGCCCTCTCCTTTCACTTCTCTTACCGGCAAATACTCTTCTACCTGTACATATTGTACCGCAGCGTTTTTAAACTGGTTATAGATAAGTTCAATACGATCGTAGTCACCATCACGGAAACGCTTCATCAACATTTCTGCAACCTCGCTTACATTATCAAAAGTAAGGTCCTCATAAATGTTGTTGCGCTCACCAGCCATTGTAAATCCTCTTCTGCGGCTTAGGTCAAACACCTTTTTACCGATGCCATAAACCTCATACTTTACGCCTGGGTTCTCATTCATCTGGCGAACAACGGCCTTCAAAATATTGGCGTTAAACGCACCTGCCAAACCTCTGTTTGAAGACACAGCCACTAAAAGCACCTTTTCTACTTTATCCGCTTTGCGCGAATAAACACCTTCAGAGCTATCCAAAGAGGCGCTAAGGTTTACCAATATCTCCTCCAGCTTTTGAGCATAAGGGCGCATTTGTGTAATAGCATCCTGGGCACGCTTTAGCTTGGCAGCAGATACCATCTTCATGGCAGAAGTAATCTGCATGGTAGATGATACTGATACAATCCTGTTTCTAAGTTCCTTTAAGTTCGCCATTTTTTTGAGTATGGAGTTAGGAGTACGGAGTCGGGAGTTTTTAACGCCAACTCCCTATTCCTTACTAATATCCTACTAATAATTCGCTGATAATTCCTTTGCTACTTTCTCAAGCGTGTCAGTTACCTCATCGGTAAGCTTACCAGCTCTCAAAGTATCCAACACATCCTGATGTTTGTTAGAAAGGAAATCGATGAATTCGTTTTCAAAAGCTTTTACCTTTTCAACAGGCACGTTGTTAAGCAAACCTTTAGTACCACAGTAGATAATAGCAATTTGCTTTTCTACAGATACCGGACTGTTTACACCTTGCTTTAGGATTTCCACGTTACGCTTACCCTTATTGATTACCCCCATGGTGGCGGCATCAAGGTCAGAACCAAACTTGGCAAATGCCTCTAGTTCGCGGTACTGAGCCTGGTCAAGCTTAAGTGTACCAGCAACTTTCTTCATTGATTTAATCTGGGCGTTACCTCCTACACGAGATACAGAAATACCTACGTTAATAGCGGGGCGCACACCAGCAAGGAACAAGTCGTTCTCCAAGAAAATCTGACCATCAGTAATAGAAATTACGTTGGTTGGGATATATGCAGAAACGTCACCAGCCTGAGTTTCGATAATTGGAAGAGCGGTAAGTGATCCACCACCTTTTACCATTCCTTTCAATGATTCAGGAAGGTCATTCATCTGAGCTGCAATACCATCATCATTAATCACCTTAGCGGCACGCTCCAATAAGCGGCTGTGTAGGTAAAATACATCACCAGGGTAAGCCTCACGACCTGGAGGACGTCTCAAAAGAAGAGATACCTCACGGTAAGCAACAGCTTGTTTTGATAAATCATCATATACAATAAGTGCAGGACGACCAGTATCGCGGAAGAACTCACCAATGGCGGCTCCGGCAAATGGTGCGTAAAACTGCATAGGAGCAGGATCAGCTGCGTTAGACGCAACAATCACTGTATAAGCCATTGCACCTTTGTCTTCCAAAGTTTTGGCAATAC
Source organism: uncultured Owenweeksia sp. (assembly GCA_963975525.1). Lineage (GTDB taxonomy): Bacteria > Bacteroidota > Bacteroidia > Flavobacteriales > Schleiferiaceae > Owenweeksia. The sequence goes on from CAXBJE010000014.1 coordinate 3,895, forward strand.
CTGCTACTGTAGATCCTTTTTGGCCAATAGCCACATAGATACAGAATACAGGCTCTCCCTTATCGTAAAATTCCTTTTGGTTGATGATGGTGTCAATCGCCACGGTAGATTTACCTGTTTGACGGTCACCAATAATCAACTCACGTTGTCCACGTCCTACAGGAATCATGGAGTCAATCGCCTTAATACCAGTTTGAAGAGGCTCCGTTACCGGCTGACGATAGATAACACCTGGTGCCTTACGCTCCAATGGCATTTCATAGGTTTCGCCTTGTATTGGTCCTTTACCATCAATTGGGTTACCCAAAGTATCCACAACGCGGCCAAGCATACCTTCACCTACTTTCAAAGAAGCAATCTGGTTAGTACGCTTTACGGTACTACCTTCTTTAATCTCGTCAGCTTTTCCAAGCAATACGATACCAACGTTGTCTTCTTCAAGGTTCAGTACGATACCTCTCAAGCCGTTTTCAAATTCAACCAACTCACCAGCCTGAGCTTTGCTCAAACCATAGGCACGGGCAATACCGTCACCTACCTGAAGAACTGTTCCTACTTCTTCTAGTTCAGATTCGCTTTTGAACCCTGCAAGTTGTTGTCTTAAGATTGCTGATACTTCAGCGGGTTTTACTTCTGCCATTTTAATTAGCCTTTATCAATGGTAATATTAAAAGTCTGCTATGTATTGATTTTCCTGAAACTGTCTCTTCAACTGTTCCAATTGGTAAGCAAGGCTGCCATTATATTGCTTGTCGCCTACCCTTATTTTTACTCCACCAATAATTGATGGATCTATAATTTCGTGAATCTCGATTGCACTACCGGTAACACCTTTAAGCTTGGTGCGGATATCTTCTTTCTGTGCAGCTGTAAGCTCGTGGGCAGATGTAATAACTGCCTCCTCAATACCATGATGCTCACGGTAAAGGTTTTTAAAGCCATGCGCTATTCCTTCCAACTGTGACTCACGTCCCTTCTTCAAAATAATTTTGATGAATGCATTGGTAAGTGCACTTACTGAAGATCCCATAACGGCATCCAGCACCGAACTCTTTTTATCCTCGTTAATAACAGGACTTTTAAGCATAATACGAAGGTCTCTTGACGACTCGATAACTTCGAGAATAAACGCCATATCATCTTTTACAACCTCCAGCACGTTTTGCTCAACGGCAAGGTCAAGAAAAGACTTAGCATATCTGCGATTTAGGGTCGTTACAATCATCAGTCAGTAGCTTAGTTTAATTTGAAATCCTTCAATTGCTCTTCTACAAGGGCAACCTGATTTTCCTTGTTCTCCAATTGCTTGCGGATTACCTTTTCAGCAATCTCAATAGACATTGAAGCCACTTGATTTTTAAGATCGGTAATAGCCGCCATCTTCTGATTCTCAATCATTTCTTTGGCTTGCTCTACCATTTTATTGGCTTCAGCGCTTGCAGCACCTTTAGCATCAGCTATCATCTTCTCTCTGATTTCACGAGCATCTCTAAGGATGGTGTCGCGCTCGGCACGAGCCTCACGAAGCACTTGTTCGTTATCAGACTTAAGTTGCGCCATTTCTTCTCTGGCTTTATCAGCAGATAGAAGAGCATCTTTAATGAAAGACTCACGATCGTTTACTGCGCCAAGAATAGGTTTCCATGCAAATTTTCTAAGCAAGAACAAAAGCACAAGAAAAAGGAGTGTTTGCCAAAAAAACAGTCCTACCGAAAATTCATTGATTAACTTTTCCAAGATTAATTTCTTTTAATGGTGAAAAATAATCAGTGGTTACAACCAACCGTTGCAACCACTGATCAAATAATTACACTGCAAATAGTGCAGCAAATCCAATACCTTCAATAAGGGCAGCTGCAATAAGCATAGCTGTTTGGATTTTGTTAGTAGCCTCAGGCTGGCGAGCAATAGCTTCCATCGCTGAACCACCAATTCTACCGATACCAATACCGGCACCAATTACAACTAAACCTGCACCTACAATTGCTGGGATTTCCATAGTATAAAAATTAACAGTTAATAAAAATTCTTATTAGTGATCGTCATGTTCTGCAGCCGCACTACCGAAATATAAAGCGGTAAGCATGGTAAAAATATAAGCCTGAAGAAACGCAACAAGTAATTCAATAATTGATAAAAAGAGTGTAAGTCCTAAAAATGCACCGCGAGCAAACCAGTTATTGAAAACGAAAAGTAATCCAATAAGGCTCATCAAAACGATGTGGCCCGCTGAGATATTAGCAAACAAACGAATCATAAGGGCAAATGGCTTAATAAACACACCAAGCAATTCAATTGGTGCAAGCACAAACTTCATTGGCACTGGTACACCTGGCATCCAAAAAATGTGTTTCCAATAGGTGCCCTTTGCAGTAAACTGTGTAATAAGGAAGGTGAGTAACGCTAAGGCAAAAGTGATTGCAATGTTTCCGGTAACGTTAATTCCAAGTGGAGTAAGACCTACCAGGTTAATAAACCAAATGAAGAAGAAAACGGTAAGTAGATAACCCATATACTTACGGTAGTGCTTTTCTCCAATGTTTGGAAGCGCAATCTCATCTCTAACAAATATGATAAGAGGCTCCATAAACTTAGCCACACCATTCGGTGCCATTCCTCCTTTATAGGTATTTGCCGTTTTACGGAACACCCAAAAAATTAGAAGAGACATCATAATGATGCTGAAAACATTCTTAGTGATTGAAAAATCAAGAGGCTTCACATTGGTAGCATGGTGATGCTCATCCATAGTAATGGTACCAGCTGCATCTGTTTTATAGATTTTTCCGTGGTGAAGCGCATAGTAATTCCCCTTACTCTCGGCAACAGTTTCGCCATGGTGAAACTTTGATGACATAAAAACGTGTAGGCCGTCATCCCAGATAATTACAGGAAGTGGGAAACCATAGTGTGTGCCAGTTGTTTTATCTGTGAAGATGTGAAAATCATGGGCATCCTGAAGGTGATGCTTGATGTCCTCTTTTATCTCTTCTTTTATGCTTGGCTCTTCTGATGTATGAGCATGAGTGGTATCCTCACTTGCAAAGCTCAAAACAGGACTTAGAAATACGAAGAGGGCTAAGAAAAACGGAATGAATTTGATTTTCATAATACTCGGTCAACAGTCATTTTTAAAATCCGCGCAAAAGTAATGATTAATATTTATCACCACCCAAAAACAAAATTCCTTTTTTTCGAGTAATTACTTCCCCTCTTTATCGAGCTGTGATAGCCTGTGAATCAAAGCTTTGGTTTCAAAAAACAAACATACCGCGTAGGGTATAAAAAATGTTGAAAACTCTTGTTTTCCGATTTCGCCATCCTCTTTATAGGCAGGATAGAAGAAAATAAAAAACACCGCAAACTTTAAAAAGCTGCCGCCCATAAATAAAAAGCCAAGACTATTTCTAAATCGCTCGGGGGCATTTAATAGCCCAAGAGTAATAATGAGAGCCGTTATGGTGTTTGCCAAATAAGCAAGGGTAATTTGATACTCAAAAAGATTCCTTTCTAAAAAACCTAGCACACCGAGATGTATACCATAAGCAGCAGTTGCCCCCAGCAACAACCAGAGTACATATCTTAAACCCACCATAATTTATTTGTTGATTTTATTTAAGGCTCGAATAGCATATAACATAGCCAATGCAACCCCAAACAATACAAACCCTAGAGTAAACCAGTTTTTCTCAACGTGGTATTTTTCATCAAGCCATTTCCCAATCCAGGCAGCCCCGCCTATCATTATAACAATTTGAAGCCCAATGCCCGAATAGGTGATTATAGAAGGACCTTTATCCTTCGGGTCTGGCTTCTCCATAAATAATAGTTTGAATTTTTCTGTGGGCTAGGCTCCCTTGGCTGAGCTCTCATTTTTAGAGCTAGTGTTGGAGTCAGTATCTCCGCTGCTTTTTATTTCACGCACAACCGAACCCATACTGCATGAGCCTGAAAACTCTGCACCAGGCTCAACAGACAATTTGTTGGTGAGTACTTCTCCATTTACACGAGCTGTGGCCTGTAAAGCTAAAAGCTCGCTAACTTCAATCTTCCCCCTAAGGTCTCCAGAAACGTTAGCATTAGAGCATTTGATTTCTCCTTCAACTCTTCCTTTTTCGCCAACCACAAGCTTACCTGTAATGGTAATGTTTCCTTTAAGGGAGCCATCCACACGGATGTCGCCTTTGGAGTTTACATCGCCTTCAATGGTGGTACCGGCCATTATTCTGTTACTGGCTTGTCCTGATTCGTCTGCTGCTTTGTTTTTCTTAATCATGAAGTTGATCATTCTGTTTTTTTGTAATTCTCCAAAAAGTACTTTTCGTATCCTTCAAAGTCTTTATCCTGATAGAATTTTGAAAAATTGGAATTCGAAATTACAAAATGTTGGAAGGTTTGACCTGCTAGATTCTTATCAAGTATGTTTTGCTGATCTAAAACTTCAAAATACTGGATTGCTGTTTTTTCATTTGGAAGCCCACTTACCAATATCATTTGCTTTTCGGCACTTATATAAATAGCCTTGGTATTTAGTGGAATGTTTTTGAAAAACTTTTTGTTGAAATCGGAAAGTTCAATGGTGGTATTGTTAACCATCCCTTTAATATTTGGTAATGCCAACAGGTATTTATGTTCTTCCGCAGCGTTGGCCGTGTACTTTGTGGCGGGTTTTGCTGGCTCGTCTTTCTCCTCGGCTTGTTTTGAAGCTCCATCTTTTGCAGAGGATTTTGTTTCAGCCACTGGTGGAGCCGCCATCTGATCTAAAATATCCTGGGCCTTTTTGGCCTGTTCTGTTCCAGGATATTTTACAACCACAGCGTTTAAGGTCTCACTCATTTTTGATGGCTGACCAAGCTTGCCTTGCGAAAATGCCTTTACCATCATAAACCGAGAGCTTTGATCCGTACCTCCAAATGCAACCAAACCAGAGTCTGCCATGGAAAGCGATTTTTTATACACCGCCTTTTCGTAGGTGAGGTAGGTCTTTTTATAGTAAGCCAAGCTTTTGTTGGCATCCTGCTCATTCTTTGGCTCCAAGCCATCTACCAATGCTGCATATTCCGATTCAGGATAATTGGATTTAATCAGATTCTTGTAATACTCCGCATCCTTGGTATCATTCGCCAAAAGGTTTACCCTGTAAAGCATGTACCAAACCCGTGGCTTCAAATCCAAGTCAGGATATCTTTTTAACAAATCTTTCAGGTTGTCCTCTGATGAGGGATAATCCTTAAAGTCATCCTTATATATAGCACCTACTCTTAGGTAGGCATTTACAATTTTCCCATGGCTGGCTTGCATGGCTTCCTCTGTAAGCGGAATTTCCTTTAAGTACTGTTCACGCTCCTCACCCTGAGATTTGCCAGCCGATTTTTCACCCTCCTGCTCACCATCCCCGTCATCTGCGGTGTTAGAGTTTCCACCATCAAAATCTTCTGAAAGGGCTTTATCACTTCTTCGCCAGTTATCCTCAAGCCTTCTGTTGCCAAACTTGGTAGTAAACTCCGTTATACCTGCAGCACGAAGGCGCTGGTTATAAAAATACCATGACCCGCCCTGAATGCTCGCCTGACTGTTTTCAGCAAATGTTTCTCCATCACCAGTGGGTTGATTAAATGGGTTTTCCTCCCTTTCGCGCTCCTTTTGCTCGTCTGCTTTCTTCCTGGCAATAAGGGCATCAATCTTTTCAAATCTCTTTTTTTCACTATAGCTGGCAAGCAATTGAAGACTATCCTGTAAAGTAATGGTGTTTAGGTTTTGAACCAAATCGGCAAGGCTCTCCTTTTTCCTTTGAATTTCCTTATAGCGTGGGTGGGTGCTTTGAAGGTTGGTAAATGTGCTGTCATAATAAGCCGCAGCGGTGGGGTACATCTTATTATCAAAATTTATCTCCCCAAGTTTCAAGTAGCTTAATGCTTTTTGATTAGCATTGGTGGTGCTGGTGCGGATGGATTTTTTCAAATACTCCTCTACTTTTCCATCGTCATCCAGTTTTTCAGAAACCTCCGCCATCACATAATATATCTGATCGCGATTATCGAAGTTTTTATCATCCTTCAGCATTTTCCGCAAATCCTTAAAAACCACCGAAGGGTCGTTTAACACTACATCGTATGATCTTGCTCGGTTAAGTTGTGCCTGAAAAAGCAACTCATAGGGAGGGCCCATCTTAATTACCTTCTTAAAGGTTTCGCTGGCTTCCTGTTCGTTGCCTGTTTTTGCCTGTAGCTGCCCCATAATAAACAGCCATCGCACTTTCTTCTCCTTATTTCGGGTTTTATCTGCAGCCTGCTCAAGTAGCTGATAGGCCGGGGTATATCTTTTTTGGTCAATTTCCAGCTGGGCATAAGCTGCAAAAGCATCTCCCTTCATTTTTCGGGGAAGTTTCTCGCTCCTGTAAATCTGTTCAAACTTATCCTTGGCGGTGATGTAGTTGCCTAAGGCTGTCTCGGTACGTGCTGCCCAAAGTCGGGCTTCCTCATATATATCTGATTTTGGGAATTCCTGAATCACATAGTTAAATGTTTCAAGAGCTTCCAGATATTCTCTTTTATAGAATCGGGCTTTTCCAATCAACAAATAGCTGTCATCCACCCATTTGTTTTTCTGCACATTCCTAATCATCATGGAATGTTCTGTAATAATCTTGGTTCCTTTTTCTACCGCCTTATCCATATCAGGTTTTACGTTACTGGCCTGTGCTTTAGTTCCGGTACGGAAAACGGGTAGAATTTTAGAAAAGTCATCTTCATGAAGAATAGAGAGATTTCTTTCACCTTTAAGCAAGGCCTGCTCTCCATTAAAAAGTGGATTAAACTGAGATACCGTTCGATGAAAGGTTCGGCTGGTAACCGTATCCTTAGTGCGCTTGCAGGCCGCAATCACAACCAATGCCGTGGCAAGTAATATTATTCTATAAGTTTTCAGGGGTTCCGCCTTTAATTGAATTCAATGGGTGTAACTGCAAAACGGCAAAAATATTTTAATTTTTCCCGTAAGGAAACAATTGTTTCAGATTCCGATATTTGTCCGCTCATGGCAAAGGAAAAATCACAAAATCAAAAAAAGATAGTTCAGAAACTGCGGAATAAGTACCGTCTGGTTATTCTGAATGATGACACCTTTGAAGAAAAGTTATCGCTAAAGCTAAGCCGGCTTAACGTGTTTTTTTTGGTGGGCTTTCTCATTGTATTCCTTATTACATCCACCACCTTACTTATTGCGCTTACACCCATAAGGGAATATATACCAGGTTACTCCAGCACCGACTTACGCAGAAGGGCACTCGACCTTACCATTACCACAGACTCGTTGGAGCGGCAGTTGGTTTACAACAAACGCTACCTGCTGAATATTAAAAACATTATTGAAGGTAAAGCGCCCATCAACTTTTCGGATACTACTATCGCGGATAGTGTTGTGGAAGTTCAGTTAAACAGACCTCTTTCTGAGGAAGACTCTGCGCTCAGGTCTATGGTGGAAGAGGAAGAACAATTTAACATTAACCCAGCCGTAGAAACCGAATTGAGCCGCGCTGGTCTTTCCTTTTTTAATCCTGTAAAAGGCTTGGTAATAAACGGTTTTAACCCCAGAGAAAACCATTTGGGAGTAGATATTGTAGCCAAAAAAGATGAGGTAATTAAGGCGGTTCAGGATGGAATTGTAATCTTTTCTGAATGGACTTCAGAAACGGGTTATGTTATGATTATTCAACATCAGGGGGAGTTTATTTCTGCCTATAAGCACAATTCATCTTTACTAAAAGAGCAGGGTGAAGTGGTAAGAGCTGGTGAGCCAATTGCCATAATTGGTAATTCGGGTGAATTAACCACCGGGCCACATTTGCATTTTGAACTGTGGTACGATACCAATCCGGTAGACCCGGAGAGTTACATCGCGTTTTAAAACATTCCAGATTTTTCTTCAGAAGCCTCAAAACCTTTATCAATTTTCAGGTTTCCGGCTTTATAGGCCTCTACGGCCAAGGTGTCGCACCTTTCGTTTTGAGGATGATTGTTATGACCCTTTACCCAATGAAGCTTGGGTTTATGAATTTGATATACTTCTAAAAACTCCCTCCATAAGTCGGGATTTTTTTTGTCTTTAAAGCCCTTCTTAACCCAGTTAAATACCCAGCCTTTGTTCACAGAGTCTACTACGTATTTACTATCTGAATAAATATGTACATCCAGGCCAACCCGCTTTAGCGCCCTTAAGCCAATAATAGTTGCCAGTAGTTCCATCCGGTTGTTGGTGGTTTGCCTAAAGCCTCCGCTTAGCTCTCTTCTTTTGCCATTGGCTTCCATCACTACACCATAGCCACCTGGGCCCGGGTTTCCACTAGCCGCACCATCTGTATAAATGTTTACGATCAATCCAGGTCTTTTATCAGGTATTCGATAACCTCTGGGTAATGATGGTGCTCTAGCTGCTGTACTTTATACTGTACATCTTCGGGGGTGTCTTCATAATCTACCTCAACGGTTTCCTGAAAAATAATTTCTCCCTCATCATATTCATCATTTACATAATGAATAGTAATTCCGGTTTCTTCCTCTTCATTTTCAACCACAGCGCGGTGTACATTCATGCCATACATACCTTCACCACCATAATCAGGTAGTAATGCCGGGTGTATGTTTATTACCCTTTCCGGATAGGCATCCAAAATTGAAGCAGGTATTTTAGCGGTAAACCCAGCCAAAACAATAAAGTCGATTTTTAAGTCCTGTAGCTTGCTCAGAATGGAATCATATTCGGCATCTGAGGGGGAGAAAACTATACACCTTACACCTAAGAGTTTGGCGCGGTCTATAACGCCTGCATTTTTACGGTTGCAAAAAATAATAGACACTCTTGCAAGGTCACTATCCTCAAAATAGTTGACAATGTTTTCTGTATTAGTGCCATTGCCGGAGGCAAACACAGCAATCTTTTTCATGAATTTTTTTTCTTGTTCACTAAAGGTTAGATACTAAGCTACTAATCTATGGCGGCTAAAGTAAGCTATTGTTTGTTTTTTGATAAATTTACTTTCTTTGCACACTTAATAATTACAAAACAAATCGACCATGTCAGAAATCGCTTCAAAAGTAAAAGCAATCATTGTAGATAAGCTTGGTGTAGATGAAAATGAAGTAACCAACGAGGCTAGCTTCACCAACGATTTAGGTGCCGATTCACTCGACACTGTGGAATTAATCATGGAATTCGAAAAAGCATTCGACATTCAAATTCCAGACGATCAGGCAGAAAACATTGCTACAGTAGGGCAAGCAGTATCATACATCGAGGAAGCCAAGAAGTAATTCTAGCAAAAAACCATGGAGTTAAAGCGGGTTGTAATAACTGGAGTTGGAGCACTTACCCCCATAGGGAACTCTTACAAGGACACTTGTAAAGGCCTTAAGGAGGGAAAGAGTGGGGCTGCGCCCATTACTCTTTTTGATTCCTCTAAGTTCAAAACCCAATTTGCCTGCGAGGTAAAAGATTTTGATCCCAATGCGCATTTTGATAGAAAAGACGCCAGGAAACTGGATCGCTACTCTCAATTTGCCTTGGTTGTGGCAGATGAAGCCATGGCTGATAGTGGGTTGGTCGAGTCATCATCTTTTAATCCTGATAGGGCTGGAGTAATCTGGGGTTCTGGAATTGGAGGCATTTCAACATTTCAGGAAGAAACCCTGAATTTTGCTTCCGGTGACGGCACACCACGCTTCAATCCTTTTTTTATTCCTAAAATGATAGCGGATATCGCTGGAGGACAAATTTCAATGAAATATAATCTCCGCGGTCCCAACTTCACCACTGTATCAGCTTGTGCTTCATCAACAAACTCGCTAATTGATGCCTTTAACTATATCCGTTTGGGCATGATGGACGCTTGTGTAACTGGTGGTAGCGAAGCGGCCATTAACGAATCTGGTATTGGAGGCTTTAATGCAATGCATGCCTTAAGCACCAGAAACGATAGTCCGCAAACGGCTAGCCGTCCTTTTGATAAGGATAGAGATGGCTTTGTGCTTGGTGAAGGAGCCGCTTGTTTGATACTAGAGGAGTACGAGCATGCTAAAAAAAGAGGTGCAACCATTTACGCTGAAGTAATTGGCGGTGGGATGTCTGCGGACGCTCATCACATTACTGCTCCACACCCTGATGGGCTTGGTGCAAAAGCTGTAATGGAAAGTGCTTTAAGGGATGCTCAAATCGATTCATCTACTGTTGACTACATAAATGTACACGGAACTTCTACCCCTCTTGGGGATGTTGCAGAATTAAAGGCCATCAAAGCCATTTTTGGTGAAGATGCCTATGATCTCAATATTAGCTCAACAAAGTCAATGACCGGGCACTTGCTTGGTGCGGCTGGTGCTATGGAAACCCTGGCTTGTGTAATGGCTGTAAATGAAAACATTATTCCTCCAACTATCAATCACTTTACAGATGACCCTGCTATAGATGCAAAGTTGAACCTCACTTTTGGGAAACCTCAGGAGAGAGAGGTAAATGTTGCAATAAGCAACACCTTTGGGTTTGGCGGTCATAACGCTTCTATAGTAATACGGAAGCTTGTTTAGTAGATGTTAAATTGGCTAAAAAGATTAAGTTCCCATTTTACTAAAGATGGGAACTTTTTTTTGGAAATACGGGAGCTTACCGGTATTACTCCAAAAAATGAAGAGCTATATAAACTGGCTTTAAGGCATAGCTCAGCCTCTCATGAATCCACAGGAGCAAGGGTTAATAACCAAAGGCTTGAGTATTTGGGAGATGCCGTACTTGGGGCGGTTGTTGCTGATTTTCTGTATGAAAATTACCCCAATAGAGGTGAGGGTTTTTTAACCAGTATGCGCAGTAAAATTGTAAGCCGGAAACACCTTAACCAACTTGGCTTGCAGTTAAATTTGCACAAGCTAGTCGTTAAGCGTACCGCACGCACCGCACATGCAAAATCCATTTATGGAGATGCGTTGGAAGCCTTGCTCGGTGCACTGTATCTGGACAGGGGCTACGAGGAAACAAAGCGGTTTATTGTAGAGAGAATTATTCTCTCTTTAATGGACCTTGACTCGATGGAGTCTCGTATTGCCAGTCATAAGGGAGCCATTCTAGAATGGGGCCAAAAAAGTAAAAAGAGTATTAGATTTGAAATTTCGGGCTGCTGGGGCGAAAGCCATTTACGCAGATATGAAATAACCTTACTTGTAGATAATGAGGCCATAAGCACAGGTAACGGAAGCAGTAAAAAGAAAGCGGAAGAGGAAGCCTCGCGAATAGCCTATAAACAAATTGTAAGAGATCGACTAAATGGTCAAGATACGGCTGGATGATGAGTTTTACTTGAAGGACGCTACCGTATTTGGAATAGTGAGCGAACTTCCGGATCACCGTATTACGTTTCTTTTAAATAACGATTTGGGACTAAAGCTTTTAAGAAGCACTCAGGACAGAGAGTTGAAGTCAAAAGGTTCTGTTTACAGTTTTAGTGAATTCACATTTGAACATCCGGTCATGAGGTTGTTCTGGTGTCTCACATCAAATCGTGGTAACACACAAATGGACGTTTCGCCTTCAAATATTTTGCACTCGGGCAAGTCCATTGCGTTGGTGAGTGACTTAAAAACTTTTGACTACTTTTTATGGTACGATGAAGTAGCTAACCAAGACGTTGAAGCGAAACTTAACACCCAATTAAGAAAGCTTCCTTATGTTAGGGCCTTTCAAAAAATTGACCTTGCAAAGTCAAAAAACATTAATAATTTACTTTTAGAATATTAGGATGCCACTAAATAAAACAAAAATTATTGCCACACTTGGACCTGCCACATCAAGCAAAGAAATGATGCTGAAGCTCGTGCAGGCGGGGGTTAACGTATTTCGGGTTAATTTCTCTCACAGTAACCATAAGGATGCTATTCAACTCATAAATCAAACCAGGGAGCTGAATGCTGAGCACGGCCTGAATATCGCATTGCTTGGAGACCTTCAGGGCCCTAAACTGCGTGTGGGAAACGTTGAGCCTGGGGCTATTCTAAAAGAGGGAGAGACACTGATATTTTCCAACAAAGACGAAATGGGCACCTCCAAAAAGGTGTACATGACCTACTCTAAGTTTGCGGCTGACGTAAAAGTGGGGGAGCGTATTTTAATTGATGATGGTAAGATTCTGCTGGAAATAGCCAAAACCAATGGCGTAGATGAAGTAGAAGCTACTGTGATACATGGCGGTCCTTTAAAATCCAAAAAAGGGGTTAACCTTCCAAACACTAAAATATCGCTGCCGTGCCTAACCAAAAAGGATTTGGCCGACCTGGAAGTGGCCATGAAGTATGAAATGGAGTGGATCGGCCTTTCTTTTGTGCGCTCGGCAGATGATGTAATTGAACTTAAGCGAATTATTGCCGAAAATAATGCTCCGTGCAGGGTAATCTCAAAAATTGAGAAACCAGAAGCCGTTGTTGAAATAGACCGTATCATTCAAGAAACCGGAGCAATTATGGTGGCTCGCGGAGACTTAGGTGTTGAAGTACCTATGCAAAGCGTTCCGCTTATCCAGAAAATGATTGTGGAGAAGTGCCATAAAATTGGCCGCCCTGTGGTTATTGCTACCCAGATGATGGAGAGCATGATTGAAAACATAGCCCCCACCCGTGCGGAAGTAAACGATGTTGCAAATAGCGTACTTGATGGTGCCGATGCCGTAATGCTCAGTGGTGAAACTTCTGTTGGCAAACACCCTGTGGCTGTGATACAGGCTATGTCAAAAATTATTGCCTATGTTGAGGAAAGCGGAAAGGTTTCCACTAAAACAGAAAACCCACCTACATTTAGAAATGAGCGATTTATCACGGACTCTATTTGCTATAATGCAAGTAAAGTGGCAGATCAAATTGGCGCGGCTGCAATTCTCACCATGACCTTTAGCGGCTATACCGGGTTTAAAATCTCTTCTCACCGCCCCAAAACCAATATCATAGTGTTTACCGCCAACAGGTCCATACTTAACACCGTAAGTCTAATTTGGGGTGTTAGGGGGTTTTTTTATGATAACATGGAGAGCACTGATAAAACCTTTGCAGAGATTAAACAAATTGTAAAGGATAAGGGTATTGTAACTGAAGGAGACTTAATTGTAAAAATTGCGAGCATTCCCATTGAAGATAGCGGAATGACTAATATGTTAAAGATTAGTGAAATAATATAGCCTATGCCTTGGAAAGAACAGGATAATAAGTTGACCAAAGATTTCGAGTTTAAGGACTTTGTACAGGCTTTTTCATTTCTTACCAAGGTGGCTTTGGTGGCAGAAAAGGCCAATCATCACCCCGAAATATTTAATGTTTATAACAAGGTTACAATATCACTTAGCACCCACGATGCCGGAGATATTGTAACCCAAAAAGATAGAGATTTAGCAGAAAAAATTGATGCGCTACTTTAAAGAGCAGACTGGAACTGCTCCAAAAAGCGCTGGTCGTTTTCAAATAGCAGTCTAATATCGCTGATCTGAAATCGCTGCATCGCTATTCTTTCTACTCCCATTCCAAAGGCGTAACCTGAATAAACTTTGGAGTCAATTCCGTTATTCTCCAATACATTCGGGTCAACCATTCCGCATCCTAATACCTCCAACCAGCCAGTTCCTTTGGTCATTCTATAGTCTACTTCATTTTCGAGCCCCCAGTATACGTCCATTTCCGCGCTAGGTTCGGTAAAAGGAAAATATGATGGCCTCAGTCTGATTTTAGTGTCTTTACCAAAAAACTCCTGAGCAAAATATAGTAGTGTTTGTTTAAGGTCAGCAAAGCTTACACCCTTATCAATATAGAGTCCTTCAATTTGATGGAAGATGCAGTGAGAGCGCGAAGAAATAGCCTCATTTCTAAAAACTCGTCCTGGAGAAATAGTACGGATTGGTGGTTTTTGGTTTTCCA